>CAZTMO010000015.1:0-15003 GCA_964615105.1 uncultured Thermoleophilia bacterium | reverse complement strand
ACGTCGGCGCCGAGACGGGCGAAGTCGGCGGAAAGGATCGACGGGGCGACGTGGACTTCGTGCAGCGTCTCGGGCATGCCTCACCTCCGGCAGGGCGGCGCGGGATGCGCCGGCAGCGCCATTCTAGCCGAACGCGGTGCGCCGGAGGCGGGCGACGAAGAACCCCGTGCTGCCCCACTCCGGCGGCAGGGCGAGCAGGAAGGCGCCGTTCGCCGGATGCGCCGCCGTCGGGTACGCCGCGCCGAGGTCGTCGAGGCTCCAGCCGCCTTCGCCAAGCAGCGCGTCCATGACATCGACCGTCTCGGCGCGTGAGAGGGTGCAGACGGCGTACGTGAGGCTGCCGCCGGGGCACACACAGCGCGCCGTGGCGGCCAGCAGACGGCGCTGCTCCGCTGCCATGCGGCGCACGTCGCCCTCGCGACGCCGCCAGCGAAGGTCGGGCCGCGCGCCCAGCGTGCCGAACCCGGTGCAGGGCGCGTCGACGAGCACGCTGTCGAAGACGCCGGCGTGCGTGGCTGCGAGATCCCGCGCGTCGGCCTCGCGCACCTCGACCCGTGCCGCCCCGAGACGACGCAGGTTCGCGCGCAAGGCGACGACGCGCGCCCGGTCGACGTCGACGGCGACCACGCGCGAGTTCCGGTGGGCGGCCGCGAGCTGCGCCGTCTTGGTACCCGGCGACGCACACGCGTCAAGGAGAAGGACCGGCGCCTCTTCTGCGTCGGCGGCCACGCACCCGGCCAGCTGGGAACCGCGTGACTGTGCCGTGACCAGCCCCTCCAGGAACGGCCGCGATGCCTCGAGCGGCGGCCCTTCGTAAAGGAGCGCATCGTGCAGACCCTCGATCCCCTCCGTCGTGAACCCGGCCGCGCGGAGGGCTGCGACGGCACCGGGCAGCTCGACGCGGAGGGTGTTGACCCGCAGACAGCGCTCCGGCGCCGCGTTCGCCGCCGTGAGCAGCCGCGCGGTGGCATCGCGACCGATGTCGCGCTCGAGCCTGGCGACGAGCCACGAAGGACACGACCACAGAAGGGCACGCGCCTCGCGGTCGTCCCCGGACGTCAGCTCGGCGAAGCGCTGACGGCCGTCGCGCGCCACGGCGCGCAAGACGGCGTTGGCGAAGCCCCGCCTGCGACGGCCGCGGCGCGCGAGCAGCCCGACGCCGTCGTCGACGACGGCGTGCGCGGGCGCCCGATCGAGGAACAGGAGTTGGTAGACGCCGAGCCGCAGCGCCTCGAGCACGTCCGTCTCGATCCGCGCCACCGGGGTGCTCGCGAACGAGGTGATCACGGCGTCGAGGCTGAGCCGGCGTTTGACCGTGCCCATGACGAGCTCGGTCGCGAGCCTCCGGTCGCGCTCGTCCAGGGCCGCGAACTCCGGCAGCGCCGCGCGCGTGTTGTCCACCCTGGCCTCTCCCGCGGTGATGCGGACGAGGGCGCGCCAAGCGGCGCGGCGCGCCGGCGCCGGCCCGGTCATCGGTCAGACGAGGTCGACACGGGGCGTCTCATGGGCCGGCCAGGGTGCGCCCGGCACCGCGCAGGAACTCCACCGCGGGCATCCGCCTGCGTCCCTCTTGCTGGAGCTCGAGCACCTCGAGCCAGCCCTCCCCCGTCGCGATCGCGAGCCTGTCTGGCGCGCGTTGCGGCTGCGGTCCTTGGCCGGCGCGGGCGCGCCAGATCGTCGTGCGCCTGCCGAGGAGCTCGGTCACCGCGCCGATGTGCGGCGAGAGAGCGCGCACTTGGTCGGCGATCTCGCGCGCCGGCCTGGCCCAGTCGATGGCTTTGTCGTCGGCCGTGATCTTCGCTGCGTAGGAGACCTCTCCGACCTGCTCGCGCCAGCGGACGCTGCCGTCCTCTATCGCATCGAGCGTGGCGAGAAGACTCGCGACGGCCGCCGGCGCCAGCAGCGCATAGGCTTCGCCGGCGTCCGCGTCGGGCGGCACGAGCACGCGGCGCTCGTCGGCGACAGGGCCCTCGTCGACGCCGGCCGTCATGCGCAGCGTGGCCACGCCCAGATCGGTCTCGCCGGCCATGAGAGCGCGCTCGACCGGCGCCGCCCCGCGCCAGCGCGGCACCGGCGACGGATGAACGACGACGCAGAGCAGGGCCTCAAGGACCGCGGCGCCCACGATCTGCCCATACGCGCAGGCGACAAAGACGTCGGGCTCGTGACGCAGGAGGCTCGCCACCGCCTGGGGGTCGCCGACGCAGTCCGGCTGCAGCACCGGGAGCCCGGCAGCCACGGCAGCCACCTTGATGCCGGGAGGTCGCGGCGTGCCGTGCCTGCCACGGGGACGGTCGGGGTTGGTCACGACGACGACGGGCGCGTGACGCGACGCGACGATGCCGGCGAGGACGCGCTCGGCGAACGGCGCCGTGCCGGCGAACGCGACCCGCATGGAGCTAAATCTCGCCGACCGCCGCCGCAGGCGCGCCCTCCGCGAGGGCGCGCAGCGCGGCGGCCCGGGCCTCGCGCGTCGTGCGGTCGACGATGAGGACGCCGTCGAGGTGGTCGACCTCGTGTTGGACCACCCGGGCCTCGAGCCCCTCGGCCTCGTAGTCGACCGGGTCGCCGTCCTCGTCCCGGCCCTCGACGCGGATGCGCACCGCGCGCGCGACCGGCATGGTCACGCCGGGCACGCTCAGGCAGCCTTCGTCCCCCTCTGCACGCTCATCGCCGAGCACGGTGACGACAGGGTTGACGAGGACCTGGGGGTCGTCGTCGACGTCGTAGACGATGAGCCGCTCGAGCACGCCGACCTGGGGCGCGGCGAGGCCGACCCCCGGGGCGTCGTGCATGATGCGGATCATCCGCCTGGCCAGCTTGCGCAGGCTACGGTCGAACCTCTCGACCTCGCGCGCGCGTTCGCGCAGCACCGGATCGCCGATGACACGGATCTCGCGCCGCGCCTCACGGCGGGCGCGCTCCTCCCTCGTCTCGCGCTTGTGTGTCTCGCTCATCACACTCATGGCTTCATACCTGTCACGATCATGGCTTCATGGTACCGGTTGGCCTCGCCGCCTGCTACTGCGGGTCGACGTCGGCGACGAGGCGTGCGCCACGCGCGGCGAACCGCACCCTGTAGTGCTCGAGCCAGGGTCGCAGCACATCGAGTGTGTTCCCTGCGGGCGCGGTCTTTACCATCACGCGTGCCACATGCCGACCGCGCTCGCGATAGACGGGTCCCGGGCCCAGCACCTCCGCCCTGGTGCCGAGCAGCTCCGCAAGCTTCTCGGCCACGAACGCCGACCCCTTCTCCGCTTTGTCCCGCGCCGGTGACGATAACTCCAGCCCGATCAGCGAGGTCGACGGCGGGTAGCCCAGCGCGGCTCGCGCCGCCACCTCCTCGGTGTAGAAGCGCTCCTGATCACCGGCGGCAGCGAGGGCGATGGGCCGCGCCGCGGGGCTCAGCGTCTGGACGAGGACCCGCCCCGCGCGCGGCCCCCTGCCGCTACGCCCCCCCACCTGGATGAGCATGGCGAACGTGCGTTCTTCGGCGCGGAAGTCCGGGAAGTGCAGGGCGAGGTCGGCGTCGACGACGCCGACCAGCGTGACGTCGGGAAAGTGATGCCCCTTGGCGATCATCTGTGTGCCGACGAGGATGCTGGGCCCGGGCTTCGTGAACGCCGCCAGGACGCCCTTGAGACGACGGTACGAGGCGGCCACGTCCGAGTCGAGACGCAGCAACTCCACGCCCGGCAGCAGTGCACGCACCTCGCGTTCGACGCGTTCGGTACCGAACCCATGACGGGAGACGTCGGTGCTGCCACACGAGGGGCACTGGGCAGGCGCGGCCTCGCGGTGACCACAGATGCGGCAGCGCAGCATGCCCGACGACGCGCCGAAGAGCGTCAGGCCGACGTCGCAGTTCGGGCACTCCCAGGAGTGGCCGCAGTGGCCGCAGGCGAGGTAGCCGGCGTACCCGCGGCGGTTGTGGAAGAGGATCGCCTTCTCGCCGGCGTCGACCGTCTCGGCCAGGGCGCCGGCGAGCGTCGGCGAGAAGACGCCGTGCACGTCGCGCATGTCGACGATCTCGAGCGGCGGGGGCGCCGAGCCGTCGACACGGGTCTCGAGGTCGGCGTGGAACGGCGCCCTCGCGTACGTCTCGACGCTCGGCGTGGCCGAGCCGAGCACGACGACGGCCCCGCATGCCTGCGCGCGCCAGCGCGCCACCGTGCGGGCGTCGTAGTGCGGCTCGTTGTCCTGTTTGTACGAGGTGTCGTGTTCCTCGTCGACGATCACGAGCCCGAGGTCGCGGAGCGGCGCGAAGACCGCGGAACGCGCGCCGACGGCGAGGTTCACGCGGCCGGCGGCGAGGTCGCGGTACGCGGCGAGCCGCTCTCCCGCCGAGAGCCCGGAGTGGAGGACGGCCACGGGGAGGCCCCTGAAGCGCTCCCTGATGCGGTTCACCTGTTGGCCGGTGAGGCCGATCTCGGGTACAAGGAAGAGTACCGATCGCCCCCCTTCGAGGACTGCCTCGGCGGCGCGAAGGTAGACCTCCGTCTTGCCGCTGCCGGTCACGCCGTGGAGCAGTACCTCGTCGCCCGGGCGCGTGTCGCACACGATCGCCCGCAGGGCCGCGGCCTGATCGGGGAGCAGATCCGGTACGTCGGCGAGCCGCGTGCAGATCGCGAGGCGCGTCGGCTGCACCGTCGCGGTTGCGCTCTCTCCGGGCGACGGCCGGTCCCGCTCCGGGAGAGTCTTGCTCCGCCCCGTCACATCGCGCAGCGCGTCCGCGGCGAGCAGGCTCTCGAGACCGGCGGCAGAGAGCCCGGTGGCCGCGCGCAGGGCACGCGCCTCGATATGGCCCACGCGGGCGACGGCCTCGAGCGCGGCTCGCTGGCGCGGGCCGACACGCCTGGCGACACCGTCACCAGGCGCCACCAGGCGAGCGTCGCCGTGCGCGCCGACGAGGTGCACCCGGTAGGCGACGCGCAGCCAGCCCTTGCGTCGGTACCGTTCGGCGAGCGGCCTCAAGGCGCCACCAGGCGCCTTGAGGCCGTCGACCTGCTCGAGGTCGGTCTCGCCGGCCTCAAGAGCGGCACGGCCGGCCTCGGTGAGTTCGTACCGGCGCGTGACGTTCAGCGCCGCGGTCGGCGGGGCGACGAGCGCCAGGGCGCTGCCGGTCGAGCTCAGGTAGTGGCGCCGTACGCGCTCGGCCAGGTCCAGCAGACCCGTCTCGATGCGAGGCACGTCGAGGACGTCCTTGACGGCCCGCAGGGTGCCCACATGGGCGGAGTGCTCGCGCAGTGCCAGGACGACGCCGATCACGGTCGTCGCGCCGAGCGGCACGGCGACGAGGTCGCCGCGGGCGACCTCGGCGCCGGACTCCGCCGGAAGGGCGTAGTCGAACGGCTCGGCGAAGGCCCGCGTGCGGACCAGTGGAAAGACGGCCGCGACGCTCACGCGGCCTCCGGGCGGCGCGCCGGGAGCCGGTTCAGGCCTTCGGCAGGCCGGCAGCGGCGCGCAGTGCCTCGGCCTTGTCGGTGCGCTCCCACGTGAAGTCGTGGTCCTGGCGGCCGAAGTGCCCGTAGGCCGCCGTCTTGCGGTACACGGGTCGCCGCAGGTCAAGATCGCGGATGATCGCCGCCGGACGCAGGTCGAAGTGCTCGCTGATGAGCCGCTCGATGAGGCTCAGCTCCACCTTCTCGGTGCCCTGGCAGTCGACCATGATGGAGACCGGGTGGGCGACGCCGATCGCGTACGCCACCTGCAGCTCGCAGCGGTCAGCGAGGCCGGCGGCGACGACGTTCTTCGCCACGTAGCGGGCGGCGTACGCGCCGGAACGGTCGACCTTGCTGGGATCCTTGCCCGAGAAGCAGCCGCCGCCGTGACGCGCCGCCCCACCGTACGTGTCGACGATGATCTTGCGTCCGGTGACGCCGGCGTCGCCCATGGGACCGCCGATCACGAACTTGCCCGTCGCGTTGACCACGACCAGGTCCTCGAGCGTGCTCGGGTCGTACAGGTGCTTGGGAAGGATAGGTTCGACGACGTGCTCGATGAGGTCGGGACGGATGATGCTCTGCAGGTCCGCCTTCTCGGAATGCTGCGCGGCGAGGACGACCTTGGTGATCTCGACAGGTTCGCCGTGCTCGTACCGCACCGAGACCTGCGACTTGCCGTCGGGGCGCAGGTAGGGCAGGATCTCGGCCCTCCGCACGTCGGCGAGGCGTCTGGCGAGCTGGTGCGCGAGCGAGATCGGCAGCGGCATGAGCTCGCGGGTCTCGTTGCAGGCGAACCCGAACATCATGCCCTGGTCGCCGGCGCCCTGCAGGTCGAGGGCGTCGTCGTCGTTCACGTCGGTACGCTTCTCGAGCGACTCGGACACGCCCTGGCTGATGTCCGGCGACTGCTCGTCGATCGCCACCATGACGCCACAGGTCTCGTAGTCGAAACCGTACCTTGCCTGCGTGTACCCGACGTCCTTCACCGTCTCGCGTACGATCTTGGGAATGTCGACGTACGTCTCGGTCGTCACTTCTCCGGCGACGAGGGCGAATCCGGTGTTCACGAGCGTCTCGCAGGCGACCCGCCCGTACGGGTCTTCAGCGAGGATCGCGTCCAGGATCGCGTCCGAGATCTGGTCGGCGAGCTTGTCGGGATGACCCTCGGTCACCGACTCCGAAGTGAACAGGAAGCTGTTGGCGTCCACCGTACCTCCTCGCGAGGAGCGCCCGGCGGGGATGGCCGGCGCATCCGGGATGGCGTTGCTGAAGGCCGCGACGCGGCGCTCGGGAGCAGGACTGCACGACGTCCCGCACGCCGCGGCACGGTGCGCGAGTCTACCACACGGCGCCGACGCCGTCGTTCTGCGCGCCCAGAGCGGCCAGGGGCCCGACGGCACCCTCCGGGGGCTACTCGCGCTTCTGCTCGCGCCCCATGAGCGCCGCGACGCAGTCGGACGGCGTGCGCCGCCCCTCAAGGACCTCGTGCACGTTCTCGGTGACAGGGATCTCGACGGCGTACCGCGCCGCGAGGTCGTGAAGGGCGTACGCCGTCGGGAACCCCTCGATGACCTGGCCGACCTCCGCCGCGACCTCGGCCGGCGTCGCGCCGCCGGCGAGCAACTCGCCTGCACGGCGGTTGCGGCTGTGGCGCGAGGTGCAAGTGGCGATGAGGTCGCCGATGCCGGCGAGCCCGCTGAAGGTCTCGAAGCGGGCGCCCTGGGCGAGACCTACACGGGCGATCTCGGCGAGACCGCGCGTCATGAGCGCGGCGCGCGAGTTGTCGCCGAAGCCGAGACCGTCCGACATGCCGACGGCGACGGCGATCGGGTTCTTCATCGCGCCGCACGACTCGACTCCGAGGACGTCGTCGTTCGTGTACGCGCGCAAGGTGTGGCCGGCGATCGCCCGCTGCAGCCGCTCGGCGACGGCGATGTCGTGGCTGGCGATCACGGTCGCCGACGGCATGTCGCGCCCGATCTCCTCGGCGTGATTGGGACCGGACAGGGCGGCCGCCGCCTCGCCGGTCACCTCGCGGATCACCTCGGTCGGCCGCTCGAGGCTGCCGAGCTCGAAGCCCTTCGCCAGCGAGAGCTGCAGGCTGCCGGGCGTGCGGCGCGGCGCGACCCACGTCGCCACCTCGCGCACGGCCTGCGTCGGGACCGCGTACACGACGAGCTCCACGCCGCCGATATCGGCGTCGCCCAACGCCGTGAACACAAGGTCGTCCGGCAGCCGCACGCCAGGCAGAAAGGCGGGGTTCTCGCGCCGCGCCGTGAGCTCCGCGGCCTCTCCCGCCGTGAGCGTGAGCACGGCGACGCGATGCCCACGCCGTGAGAGGTGACGTGCGAACGCGCTCCCCCAGCTCCCCGAGCCGATGACGGCGATGTCCATGGTCATCCGCCCCCGACACCGCGACCGCCGCCAGGCACCGCCGGCGGCTTCGCGTTCCAGGGAAACGTGACCCGCGATTCGCGGTGATGGACGATGCGGTCGATGTTCGCGCGATGGGCAAAGATCACGAGGCCGAGCACGAGGAACGCCGCGAGGATGTACGGCAACGGCTGGCCCGTCGCCAAGACGAGGAGGGCGAGCGCGGTCGCGGCGGTCAGCGACGCCAGGCTGACCATGCGCCCCAGCAGCAGGACGGCGAACCAGACGAGGAGCACGACGACGTAGATCGCCGGCACGAGCGCCAGGGCGACGGCGCTGCCGGTGGCGACCCCCTTGCCCCCCGAACCCTTGAGGAACACGGAGTACATATGGCCGGCGACCGGGGCCGAGGCGACGACGATCGTCGCCCAAGGCCCGAACAGCAGGCTGGCGAGCAGAGCGGGAACGTAGCCCTTGAGCATATCGCAGGCGAGGACGGCGACACCGGCCCTCTTGCCGAGGACACGGAACACGTTCGTCGCGCCGACGTTGCCCGAACCGTGCTCGCGGATATCGACGTCGAAAAAGACCTTGCCGGCGACGAGGCCGAACGGCACTGCCCCGACGAGGTACGCACCGACGAGCATGGGCACGAAGAGGATGACGTCGAGGGTGCTCACTTGCCCTTGAAATCGATGATCAGCGGGACCCCCTGGAGACTGAACCGTGCCCGCAGCCGGTTCTCGACGAAGTACCCGAAGTCGCGCGTCACCAGGCTGCGATCGTTGACCTCGATCGCGATCCGGGGAGGCGCCGTCCCGAACTGCGTCGCGTAGTACATCTTGAGCCTCCGGCCGCGCCTGGCGGGCGCCGGCCGCTCCGCGCCGAGCGCGCCCAGGGCGCGATTGAGCTCGGCGGTCGCGATGCGGGCAGTATAGCGACCGCCCAGGGAGGCGACCACCGCGAGCAACCTGGGCACGCCGGCGTGCGTGCGCGCCGACACGGCGAGGGCCGGCGGTCTTTGGCGCAGCTTGCGCCCGGCGACCCCCGCGACCTCGTCGAGATCGGCGTCGGCGAGATCGCACTTGTTCACCGCCAGCACCGTCGCGCAGCGCCGGCGCGCCGCCTCAGCGGCGATCTGCACGTCCAACTCGCCGATCCCGAGCGTGGCGTCGAGCACGACCACTGCCACGTGTGCGCGGTCGAGGCTCTGCACGCTGCGCAGATAGGCGTAATACTCGATGCCGCTCACCTTGACGGCCTTGCGCATGCCGGCGGTGTCGATGAAGCGGAAACTGCCGTGCCGCGTCTCGACGACGGTGTCGATCGCGTCGCGGGTCGTACCGGCGACCTCGCTCACGATGGTGCGTGGCTCGCCCACGACGGCGTTGAAGAGCGACGACTTGCCGGCGTTCGGCCGACCGACGATCGCCACCGGGACCGCGCCTGCCTCGGTCCCGTCATCCCCTTCGCCTCGCACGCCGCCCTCGTCGGGTCCCTCGCCGGAGTCAACCAGCTCGAGGACCAGGTCGAGCAGGTCGCCGACGCCGAGGCCGTGCGCCGCCGAGATAGGGATCGGCTCCCCGAGGCCGAGCTTGTACAGGTCGGCGGAGGGGACCGCCGCCGGGTCGTCGAGCTTGTTGGCGAGCAGAAGGACCGGCTTGTCGGCGCGGCGCAGGGCCTCGGCGATCGCGTGGTCGCCGGCGAGCGCGCCGGCACGGCCGTCGACGACAAAGAGGACGAGGTCCGCCTCGCCGAGCCCGGCTTCGATCTGCTCGCGAATCGCGCCCGCGAACGGCGAGTCGGAGCCGGCGTCGAAGCCGCCGGTGTCGACGAGGCGCAAGCGCCGCCCGCGCCACTCGACCTCGACCTCCTTGCGGTCTCGCGTGACGCCCGGTGTCTCGTGCACGACGGCCGCACGCGAGCCGCTGAGGCGGTTCACGAGGGTCGACTTGCCGGCGTTCGGCGAACCCACGACGACGACGCTCGGAAGAGGGCTCCTGGCTGTCATCGGCGCAGCTCCGTCAACGCCTCACCGAGGCCGTCGGCGAGCACGAGTCTGCCGTCGCAGGCGTCGTCGAGACGCGCTCGCGGCACGTCGTCGAGGGTGCGCTCGATTCCCGCCGGCAGAAAGCCCCGCGGGGCGACGAGCCATTCGTCCGCGGCGAGCTGATCCGCGGCAAGCGCCTCCCCGACCTCCTCCCCGCCGAGCAGCCCGGTGACGGTGACGTGCGCGCCGAAGAGGCGGTTCGCGACGACGAACGGGCGACACGCGAGGCCCGCCTTCTCGAGTCTCCGGCACGCTTCTTCGAGGACCGGAAGGGCGAGCGTTCCCGACAGCAGCCGTACGGGCGGAGGAGCCGGCATGAGTGGCGGCATCGCCGCCAGGTCGTCGGCCTCCGCCAGCAGCAGCGCGGACATGCCGACGCCGTTCTCGTACTGCAGGGGTGCGTCGCCGCACGGGGGCAGCCGATCGCAGAGCAGGTGGAACTCGTCGGAGGCGTGGACGAAGGCGCGCCCCAGCGTCGCCGTGAACCCGCGTTGCCACTCCTCGACGGCGGTGACCACCGCCTCGGCGTCGGCGCGCGACACGCGACGCAAAGCGCCCTCCTCGGCGAGCGACACCGGCACGAGGCCCACGTCCTCGACGGCGGAGAGAGCGGCCAGCTCGGTCACCGTCTCGGCGAGGACCGCTCCGTCGTTCCAGCCCGGGCAGACGACCACCTGGATGTGGAGCTCGATGCCCGCGGCGGCGAGACGGGTCAGAGCACGGATCGACGCCCGCGCTGCCGCGCCCATGAGCGCCACACGCGCGTCGTCGTCCCAGGCGTGCAGCGAGACGTAGAGCGGCGACAGGCGCATGTCGACGATGCGGTCGAGGTCGGACGACGACAGGTTGGTGAGCGTGATGAACGTACCCTCGAGGAACGAGAGGCGGTAATCGTCGTCCTTCACGTAGAGCGTCTCGCGAAGCCCCGGCGGCAGCTGGTCGACGAAGCAGAAGCGACAGGCGTTGCGGCAGGTCCGCGGGCGCGCGCCCAGCGTGTGAGCGAGCGTGATGCCGTGCCACTCCTGGTCGCTCCCCTCGACCACCAGCTCCAGCGCGCAGCCGTCGCGCAGTACGTGCAGCCGGAACACGCCGTCGGCGGCGGCGCTCTCGACGTCGAGGACGTCGTGCGGCCGCCGCCCGTTGACCGCCACGACGCAGTCGCCCGGGCGAAGCCCCGCGCGCCGGGATGGGCCCTCCACCTCAGCGACGACGAGGCCCGAACGCACGGCGTCAGCCACCGGGCCTCGCCTCGCAGATGTCCCGCAGGCGCGCGATCGTCGCCTCGATCTCCCGGTCCGGCGTCGAGGCACCGCCTGTGACGCCCACCCGCCGCACCCCACTGAGCCACTCGCGGCGCACCTCGTCGGCGGTCTCGATGTGGTGGGTGCGCGGCTCGATGCCGCGGCAGAGCTGGGCCAGCCGGGTCGTGTTGGCGCTGTTCCTGCCCCCGACGACGATGACCACATCGACCCGCGCGGCGAGCGCGCAGGCGGCGCTCTGGCGCTTCTCGGTCGCGTCGCAGACGGTGTTGTAGACGAGCAGCTCTCGCGCCAGAGGGGCGAGTATCGCGGCAAGCCGCGCGAGTGCGTCGCGCGCCTGGGTGGTCTGCACGACGACGCCGACCTTGCGACCCTCGAGACGCCCGGCCGGGACGTCCTCCGGATCGGCGACGACGATCGCTTCGCCACCGGCGAAGCCCTGCAGACCGACCACCTCAGGATGTTCGTGCTCCCCGAGGATGACCACAGTGTACCCTGCCTCATGCAGGGCGCGGGCCTTGCGCTGCGCCACGGCGACGAACGGGCAGGTCGCGTCGACGACGTCGAGCCCACCCGCGCGCGCCGCGGCGACGACGCCGGGAGCGACCCCATGCGTGCGCACGATGAGCGTGCCCTCACGCGCCTCTTCGACGCCCTCGACGACGCCGGCGCCGCGCTCCGCGAGCGCCTTCACGACACTCGGGTTGTGGATGATCGGCCCGAGCGTCGCCACGGGACCTTTCGCTCCCGCGAGAGCGTCCTCGGTGAGCCGCAGGGCGCGCTCGACGCCGTAGCAGTAGCCGGCGTACCGCGCGACGACGATCTCACAGACGCCGACCGCGTCGGCGCGTGCTGCCGCGCCGCTCTGATACACGCGGTCCGCCTCGTTCGACGTCCGTTCGCGGGCTTCGTCAGAGCCGCTCATAGAGCTCCGTCACAGAGGCACACATGCGGCGTGCGGCCTCGGCATAGACCTTGCTGCCGCGCCCGGTGAGGTCGGAGAGGTCCACCGGCGGGCCCACGATGACGCGGAGCGCCGGGAACCCGGGCCGCCCGTCACGCCACATGTCCGGGGTATGCTTCGATGCAGCCGGGACCACGGTCGCCCCACTACGGATCGCCAGCATGCCGACCCCCGGCATGAACTCGTGCACCTCGTCGTCCGGGTGGCGATGACCCTCGGGGAACATCATCAGGACACCGCCTTCGGCCAGCACGGCGAGCGAGGTCTCGAGAGCGGCGCGGTCGCCGGCCCCGCGGTCGATGGGGAACGCCCCGAGCGAAGACACCAGCATGCCGAGCGGACGCCATTTGAAAAGCTCCTTCTTGGCCATGAAGCGCAGAGGCCGGTCGAGGACCATCCCGACGATGACGGGATCGATGTTCGCCTGGTGATTGACGACCACGATCGCGGGGCCCTCGGCCGGCAGGTTCTCGGCGCCCCACGCGCGACAGCGGTAGATGCCGCCGAACACCGGCACCACGAGACAGCGCGCGACGCTGTACCATGCCGTGTCCCCCCGCCCCCTGAGCGGCAGACCCCACAGCCTCACGACGTCCCCGACCCCCCCGAGCACCCCAGGCCGCTGCGGGCGATCTCCTCGACGACTGCCACGACCTCGTCGAGCGTCGCCGTCGTGCTGTCGACGACGACCGCATCGTCGGCCTGTCGCAGCGGCGCGAGCGTCCGCTCCGAGTCGCGCCGGTCGCGAGCGGTCACGTCCTCCAGTACCTCGTCGAGTCGTACGTCCGCGCCGCCGGCGCGAAGCTCCTTCCAGCGCCGTCTCGCCCTCACCTCGGGCCTCGCCGTGAGGTAGACCTTGACCGCCGCGTCGGGGACGACGTTGGTCCCGATGTCGCGCCCCTCCATCACCACGCCGCGCTCGAGGGCCAGCGCCCGCTGCCGCTCCACGAGCAACCGGCGCACGCCGGCCAGCGCCGAGACGCGCGAGGCCAGCTCCCCAGCCTCGAGCGAGCGGATCGCAGCGCTGAGGTCGCGACGGCCGGCGTGCAACCGGCCGTCGCCGTCGAAGCGCAGGTCGGCACGCGCGGCGACCGCGGTGACGGCGGCGTCGTCGTCCGGCGAGACGCCGGCCTCGCGCGCCAGCAGTCCCACGGCCCGGTACATGGCGCCGGTGTCGAGATACAGCAGCCCAAGGCGCTCGGCCACGGCGCGTGCCACGCTGCTCTTGCCGGACCCGCTCGGGCCGTCGATCGCCACCACCGCGCCGGGGGCGGACCTTGCCGCCTGTGCCGTGTCGCTCACTCGACCGCCGGGCCGGTCATGGTCTCGTAGCCGAGACCGGCGAGGAGATGCCCGGCGCGACGGCACGCGTCTTCGCCGAGCACGTAGAGCGTGAGGGTGCCGCCAAGCTCCGCGCTCATGTGATGCAACGAGAGATCCTCGATGTTTATACCGGCATCGCCGAGCGCCACCATGATCTCCTTGAGCACGCCCGGTCGGTCGGAGATGTTGACCAGCAGACGGTGCAGCTCCCTAGGCTCGAGGCTGCCCTCGGCGAGCATGCGCTCGCGGTGGGCGGCGGCGCGGGCGATCGTGTCGCCGAGCTTCTCGCTGTCGGCGGCGGCGAGCGCCTCGAGGACCTCCTGCAGGCCCTCCTGGAAGGTCGCGAGCGCGGCGAGAAGCGCCGCCCGGTTGTCGAGGAAGATGTCGCTCCACACCCGGCGGTTGCTGCCGGCGACGCGCGTCAGATCACGAAAGCTCGGCCCGGCCGACAGCAGCGCGTCCCGTGACCCGGCGTGTCCACCGGCCTGCGCCATGAGGAGGTTCGCCAGCACGTGCGGCAGATGGCTCACGACCGCCATCACGCGGTCGTGCTCTTCCGGGTCGATGGCGACGGGGCGAGCGCCGATCTCGGTCACGAACCCGGACAGGCGTCGGTAAGCGTTCGCGTCGACGTGAGCCCCGGGCGTGAGGAAGTAGGTGGCCCCGTCGTAGAGCGACCGGCGCGCGTTCGCGACGCCGGCCGCCTCGGACCCACACAGCGGATGACCGCCGATGCAGCGCGCCTGCTCCGCCGGCGTGAGGGCGCGCATCAACGGCCCCTTCGTGCTGCCGACGTCAGTGACGATCGTCTCCGGACCCGCCCCGCGAAGCGCCGCCTTGACGTCCTCGACCACGCGCCGCACCGGCGTCGCGACGACGACGAGGTCGGCGGCCGCGGCCGCCTCGGCGATGCCGCCGCAGGCCGCGGTGATGGCGCCGCGCTCGAGCGCCAGCTCGAGCGTCTCTCTGCTGCGGCTGACCCCGAGCACCTCGCGCAGGCCGGCGCGTCGCGCCGCCAGCCCGAACGACCCGCCCATGAGGCCGACGCCGACGACGGCCAGCGTCCCGCCCTTGAGGCTCTCGCCGGTCATGGTCTCTACGCCACGCTGCGGCCGGCCCAGCGGGCGAGATCGAAGACGCGCGCGACGTACTCGCCGAACGCCGCCGTCGGGATCGACTGCGGTCCGTCACAGAGCGCGTGCTCGGGGTTCGGGTGGGTCTCGACGATCAGCCCGTCGGCGCCCACGGCGACCCCGGCGAGCGAGAGCGGCAGCACCAGGTCCGGACGCCCGGTCGCATGACTGGGGTCGACGACCACAGGCAGGTGACTGGCGAGCTTCGCCACCGCGACGGCGCCGAGGTCGAGCGTGTTGCGCGTCGCCGTCTCGAACGTGCGGATGCCGCGCTCACAGAGGATCACGTCGCGATTCCCGCCCTTGACGACGTACTCGGCCGCCATGAGCCACTCCTCGATCGTCGCCGAGAGTCCCCGCTTGATGAGTACCGGCTTGTCGAGGCGACCCACTTCAGCGAGAAGCAGGAAGTTCTGCATGTTCCGGGCCCCGATCTGGAGGACGTCGGTGTAGCGGC
>CAZTMO010000014.1:9769-16397 GCA_964615105.1 uncultured Thermoleophilia bacterium | reverse complement strand
GCGACAACTTCGCCAAGGTCTACATCCTCTTCGGCGTGGCGCTCGTGTTCTACGTCTGCGTGGAGCAGAGTGTGGGCCTCGGCTACACGATGCAGTACAGCTTCGGCATGAGCTACAAGCTCATGGCGGTGCTGATGTCGCTGCTGTTCGCCTCGTTCATCGCCATCGCCGGGCTGCGCGGCTCGGTCTACAACTCGGTCTTCCAGTTCTTCGTGATCGCCATCGTGGTGTTCGTCGCGATGCCCATCATCCTCGGCAAGGTCGGGTTGACCAACGCCTATGAGGGGATGAAGGACGTCGCCACGAACGTGGCCAACCCCAACCACAACGCCAACGCGCTCAACATCTTCTCGTTCGCCGGCTTTCGTTACGGGCTCGTGGCCTTCGCCGTGGCCATCGGCCAGATCATCTTGAGCCAGGGCTACTACTCGGCGGCACTGGCGGCGGTGAACTCACGGACGCTGCTGAAGGCCTACCTCGTGGGGACGATCTTCGCCTGGATCCCGATCCCCATCATCTTCGGCAACGTGATCGGCAGTGGTGCGCTGTCGATGAAGCTCGACACCGAGGCCGCCGAGGTGGTGCGCACCGGCATCACGCCCTACATCTTCAGCCAGTACCTCGGCTTCGGCGGCGTGATCATGCTGGCGATCCTGGTGCTGATGGCCGGCCTGACGACCGGCGGGAACGGGCTGGCCGGCCTGCAGGCTATCTTCTCAGTCGACCTCTACAAGAAGTACATGAAGCGGGACGCGACCGAGAAGCAGCAGACCAGCTTCGGCAAGTGGATGACCCTGGTGGGCGGCGTCATGATCGGCGTCATCGCCCTCGTGCTCGAAGGCAAGTCGCTGCTCAACATCGACATCTTCTCGGGCATCCTGTTCGCCGCCCCTTGCGCGCCGCTGGTCGTCGGCATGTACAGCAAGCGGCTCAACGTCGGCCTCTCGGCGTTCGCCGTCGTCATCGGCCTCGTCGGCGGGCTCATCGCCTACTTCGCGATCGAGAACCCGGACTGGAACTTCTTCATCGGCAACGTGATCTCGCTGGTGGCGCCCTTCCTGATCATCTTCATCGGGCTGCCGTTCACGAAGTACGAGTTCGACTTCGACAGGCTGCTCAACTACGTCTCCGAGCACCGCGTCGTGCTCCACGACCCGGACGAGGCGGCGGCGATCGCGGGCACCGCGGACGGTGGAGGTGAGAGCTGATGCTCCAGGGCGCATACATGATGGGCCAGGGCTTCTACAGCTTCTGGATGGTCTTCCCCTTCCTCTGGGGCCTCATCGGTGTGGGGATCATCGGCGTGGCCTGCATCCGCGAGCTGATCCAGGTCGCACGCGGAAGACACAACGACAAGTGAGGCCGGGATGAAGTACATCGCTGCAGCCGGCCAGTTCTACCCCAAGCTGTGCGACGTCGAGGCCAACCTCGAGACGATGCGCGACCTCGTTGAGGAAGCGGCCGGGCGAGGCGCCAAGCTGGTCGCCTTGCCCGAGCTGGCGAACACCGGCTACGAGGCCAACGAACGGTTCACCGAGCTCGCCGAGCCGGCGTCGCCGGAGTCGCGGTCGATCAAGGCGATGGCTGAGCTGTGCCGCAAGCACGGCCTGCACATCGCCTTCGGCTTCGCCGAACGCGACCAGACGGTGCGGGACCTGCTCTACAACTCGGTCGCGCTCCTCGGGCCGGACGGCGCGCTCGCCGGCGTGTACCGCAAGGTGCATCTCTTCGCCGACGAGCGCAAGTGGTTCCGTCCCGGCTGCGACTTCCCCGTCTTCGCCACGGAGCTCGGGCGCATCGGCATCATCGTCTGCTGGGACGTCTCCTTCCCGGAGCCGGCCCGCGTCCAGGCGCTGCGTGGAGCCGACGTGATCGTCGTGTCCTCGTGCTATGAGAAGCCTCATGCCGAGGACTGGGACCTGATGTGCGCCGCCCGGGCGATCGACAACGTGCTCCCGGTCGTCGCGTCCAACCGCTACGGGCGCGACAACGTGCTCGACTTCTTCGGGCACAGTCGCATCCTCGACCCGCTCGGACGGGTCATGGACAGCATCGACGAAGACCGTCAGGGCGTGATCACCGGCGAGATCGACACCGAGCTCGCCATCCGCCTTCGCGAGGAGTACTACACGTTCTTCAAGGACCGGCGGCCCGACACGTTCGGGGAGATCTGCCGGCCGATGTGAGCGTAGAGTGCGGCGGGGGCGGCGGGCCTGACGGCCCGCCGCCCCCGCCGTGTCAACCCGTGGTCCACGGGCCTCACTCGTCTTCCACCGTTCTCACTCGTCCTCCACGAGTCTCAGTCGTTCCCCACGTCCTTCTCGGCGACGCAGCTCACCGTCGGCATCAGCAGACGATCCGTATGCAGTCGGGCGCGCTGCAAGCGGTGACGGCCGCCAACGTGCAGGCATCGCCTTGCCTCAGCGAGACCGGACGGCGACCGCGGTCTCCCCGCACCGCTCGCCAAGATCGTCGGGCGCCTTCAGCCCGAACACCTTGCCGAGTCCTGGCGTGCGGGGGCGTCCGTCGTATACTCGTCGTACGTCGCACACAGGCGGCGTCTGCCGCGGGTAATGTGCCGCGCCACCTGGGTCGGCCGCGGCGCATAACGGCTCGTCGGCTCGTCGTCACAGGAAGACCGGGGGAGGGACCATGCGCATGGGCTTTGGTCAATGGGGAGCATCGCCGTCTGACGCCCCGTCGAAGGGCGACCGTCGCACCGATTACGATCGTCGGGTCAAGGGCCGCCGTGCCGTTCGGTTCGGCGTCGTCCTGTTCATGCTTGCGGCGTCGGCCGGCGGCGCGCTTGCACCGCCGGCCGACGCCGGCATGATCACGCCAGGCGGGCCCGCCTGGTGGTACGACTTCAAGGGCATGAGCCTGGTGTACGACGGGTGGCAGGCCGGCGTCCGCCTGCCGGACGGATCGCTGGCCGCCGCCGGGACCATGGAGAACAACTACGGCTCCAGCGGCGACATCCTTGTCGGGCGGTTCAACTCGAGCGGTAGGGAGATCTGGACCAAGTCGTGGGACGGTCCGGATCATCATCGCGACTACGCGGCGGCGATCGCCACCGACAGGAAAGGCAGCGTCATCGTCGCCGGCACCTGCACCTCTGCCGCGAACGCCAAAGACATCGTCGTCGTGAAGTGGGCCAAGTCGGGTGCCTTCCTCTGGTCGGCCGTGTACGACGGCCCGGCGCACGCCGACGACGAAGCGCAGGACGTCGCCGTGGACGCCCGCGGGAACGTCCTGGTCTGCGGCTACGCGGACGGCGAAGACGGACGGGGGGTCGTCGTCAAGTTCAACGGCGCGACGGGGTCGCGGGCCTGGGCGAGACTCGTCCAGACCGAGGCCGGGGGCTGGTCGACGCTGCGCGCGCTCGCGGTCGACGGCGACGGGAACGCGTACGTGGTGGGCAGTCGCGCCGGGACCACCACGCTCCCGGACGTCTTCGTCCGCAAGTACTCGACCGGCGGCGCGACGCGGTGGACTCGTACCGTGGACGGCGCCGACCATCTCAAGGACGGCGGCTTCGCGCTCACCCTCGCGCCCGGTCCGGCGCTCTATGTCGCGGGCATGCTCGAGACTGCCACCCGGGGTCAGGACGCGCTGCTGCTGAAGTACACGCCCGGCGGACGCCTCGGTTGGCGCCGCACGTGGGACGGCGGCGTGAACGGCGACGACACCTTCCGCGCCGTCGCCACCGACGCCCACGGCAAGGCTTTCGTGGCCGGCGTCAGTGAATCGGGCGGGGCCGTCGGCGACCGGGGGCTGCTGGCCGGCTACACCGCTGGAGGCAAGCGCTCGTGGACGCGCACCTTCTTTAACGAGACGTCGTCCTCGTACGTGCGGTACGTCGGTCTGGTCGTCTCGAGCGGTGGGAACGTTTGGGCGGGGGGCACCACGGACCTCGGCGGCTCCGTGAGCGCCGCGCTCCTCACACGCTACAACGCCAAGGGGACCCAGCAATGGGCGCGCGCCTGGACGGGACCCAGAGGCAACGGCGCCGTCCTGAACGACCTGGTCGCCGGCGGTGGCGGGCTCTTCGCGAGCGGCGGCTTCGCCGCCGGGCCTGGCGATCAGGACGCCTGGGCCGGGGTGTTCATGAAGTAGCGCCCGCGCGGGGGCCGGGTACGCTCCCGGCCCCCGCGCGCGCTGTCCGCTCGGCCGTACCCGACGTCGCCACTCCTGACACCGCTCGTTCCGCCGCGACCTCCCTGCCTCGCCTTGACCGGAGTACTATGCCGTCAAGACTGCACCGATGCCGTGCCGCTGGTGATGGCTTCGTCGGCCGCTGTCGGCCAACGCAGACGAAAGGATGGGACGCATGAGAAGCATTGGCGCACTCACAGGTGACCGGCCTGCGCGGGGAGCGACCGGCATCGCGCTGCTTGTCCTGGTCGCTGCGGCCTGCCTCGCGGTCGCGGCAGCCCCCGCGCAGGCCGCCCTGCCCGACCCGGGCACCCCGATGATGTGGAGCTTCGTCAGCGGACCACTTGATCAGGATGACGCGTACTACGACGTGACCGCCGGAGGCACGGAGGGCTACCTCTACGCCGCCGGCTGCAGCGACCGCGACGTGGGCTCCTATCACGGCTACCTGCTGATGGGACGGTACGTCATGGGGAGCTCGCCCGCGATCTGGACCCGCGCGTGGCTCCCGATGGGGGCCACCGAAGCCTCCGCGTCCGCCGTGACTGCCGACAGCGCGGGATACGTCGTCGCCGTCGGTCAGGCCTGGAACGGCGCCGACTGGGACATCGTGGTCATCAAGCGCGATCTGAGCGGCACCATCATCTGGACGGACGTGAAGGGAGGCGCCGCCCACGCCAACGACGCGGCGACGGACGTGGTCGCCGACGGCGCCGGGAACGTCTACGTCTGCGGGACGCTCGACAACAGCGCCAAGGCTGTCGTCCTCAAGTACGCCGCCGACCCGGACCCCGACGGCTTCATGACCGCTGACCTCCTCTGGGAGAAGGCGACTCGACCGACGGTCACACCGGGCTCGACCGAGGCATGGGGACTTGCCTACGCGGACGGCGCCGTGTACTTCACCGGCGCGCGCACGACCAAGAACGGCGCCGACTGCTTCCTGCGCAAGCTAGGACGCGACGGCTCGACCAGGTGGCTGCGCGGATGGGACGGCGCCGCGCACCGCTACGACTGCGGGCAGGCCGTCGAGGTGTTCAGGACGCCCGGGCCTGATGCCGTGTACGTCGCCGGCGGCACCGAGACCAAGAGCCAGAGTTGGGACGTCCTCCTGCTGAAGTACTCGACCGCCGGGAAGCGCCTGTGGGCACGGACGTACGACGGCCCGACCCACGGCAGCGACGAGGTCTGGGACATGGCGGTCGACGGGCGCGGACGGGCGCGCGTCGTGGGGAGCTCGTTCCAGTCCGCGACGTCGGTCACCAAGGCGATGCTGCTCGGCTGGAGCGCCGACGGGAACCGGCGCTGGGCGCGCACCTATCGCGTGGCGACGGGGCAGCAGGCGGCGTTCGCCTCGGTCACCGCCGGCAACAGCGCGATCTGGGTCGCCGGCCACGCCGACACGGCGACGCGACGCGACTGGGTCGTCGCACGCTACGCGGCGGACGGCACGCGCACGTGGCTGACGCGCTGGCCCGGCCCCGCCGCCGACCCGCGCGGCGGCTCCGCGTACGCGTGCGCCACCTACGGCACGAGCGGCCTGTTCGTCGGTGGAGCCGTGCGGACCGCGGCCGAGGGGGACGACGCCGCCGTCGTCTGGTTCCGGCGCTGAGCAGGGCGGAAGGCGGAATCAGGCGGGCAGGCCGTTCGGCCTGCCCGCCTGATTCCGCTCGGTCGACGATCAGCGCTTGTCGCCACTGAGCCAGCGCGGGCTCGCGGCCCTGCCTGGGGGGCTCCCCAGACTCGGGCTGCGGCGATGGCCCGCGGCGATAGCCCGGGTGGACATCCACGCCGTCGTTCTGTATGGTCCGGCGAAACCGCAGCCGTTTGGGGACGGTTCCGGCGATCTCTCCCCTCTCACGGACTCCATCAGGACGGTCGTGGCGTGCCGCGTCACGGCGAACGACCCCCGGGAGGCGCCCATGAGAAAGGCCCTCACCATCATGTGTCTCGCCCTCGTCATCTCGTTGCCGGCGTTCGCGCTGCCTGCGGCGGTACGTCCGGCGACGGCGCGGGCGCTCACCCCGACGACGGCCGAGAAGCGCATCATCGCGGCGATCAACCGCGTGCGCGTCAACAGGGACCTCGCCAAAGTCCGCTACCGGAGCTCACTCATGACCGCCGCGCGCTCACACGCGCGCGAGCTCGCCGGCCTCGAGGTGCTCAGCCACACCAGTGAGTGCGGATGGACGGTCGGGCAGCGGGTCCGCCACTACGGCTACACGACGGCGGACTGCTCGTACTGGACGGTCGGTGAGGACCTAGCCAGCGCCAAGGCGGGCACCACGTACGCCACGGCGCGGGCGCTCGTGCGTCGATGGCTGCGCAGCTCGGCTCACCGCGCCGTGCTCCTCTCGGCCAAGATGCGCGACATCGGCGTCGGCGTCCGTGTGGGAGAAGACGGTATGAAGTACGTCACGGTCGACCTGGGGCGGCGGATCAGGTAGGAGGACCTCCCTCTCACGGCGGGCGC
>CAZTMO010000014.1:1324-9669 GCA_964615105.1 uncultured Thermoleophilia bacterium | reverse complement strand
CGCCCCTTCTCTTGGGCTCATCTCACGGACTCAAGGGAGCGGTCGTCGTGACCGATACACGGACCGAGATGTCGTCGGGCGGGCACACCGGACAGGCGCCAACGCAGACCGACGCCCTCGCCCTCGTGCGCGAGGTCACCGCCGCGGTCGCGTCCACGCACGACGTCGACGAGGTGCTTCAGCGCATCGCGCGTCTCACGGCGCAGGCGCTCGGCGTCTGGGAATGCGACATCTACGAGTACTCTCCCGCCGCCCGGAGTCTGGTGGCGACGGCCATTTGGGCGATCACGCCCACCCCCTTCGACGACGACTGGATCGGCGACACGGTCGACGTCGACCGCCTCACGGACTACCGTGTAGCCCTCGAGACCGGGCGCCCCGTCGCGCTCCACATCGACGACGACGACCTGGACCCTGAGATCCGCGCGGTCATGAACAGTTGGGGCGAGCCGAGCTGGCTCATCGTCCCCCTGGTGTTCGGCGGGCAGCCGATCGGCGTGCTGAAGCTCGTCGAGCAGCGCGCGCGACGCGACTTCAGCGACGAAGACAAGGAGCTCGCCGTCACCCTCGCCGTCCCGGCCGCGATCGCGATCCACAACGCCCACCTGTACCGCCGTATGGCGGAGCAGAACCGCTTCTTGAGCTCGCTGGTGGATTCGAGCCGGGCCATGAGCTCGACGGTCGATCTTGACGACCTCCTGCGCCGCGTGGCGAAGGAGGCCTGCGAGTCCCTGCACACATCGCAGGCCGCCGTCTACATCCACGATCCGGAACAGGACGCGCTCGTCTACCGTATCGTGTACGAGCGCGTGCCGACGCGCGGCGAGGATGACCCTATCGGCTTCGCGTATCCATACGCCGAGCACCCGGGCAACAAGGCGATCCTCTTCGGCGACGACATCGTCATCGAACACGAGTCCGACGTCGACCTCCCTCCAGACCGCCGACGCAGCGTGGCGCGCTGGAGCGAGAGGACCGTTCTCAGCGTTCCCCTGCGCTTTCGGGACAAGCGTCTCGGCCTGCTTCGCCTGTACGAGTTCGATGAGGAGCGCACCTTCTCGCTGCTCGAGCTGCAGCTCGCACGCGGGCTCGCCGAACTCGCCGGCGCGGCGATCAACAACGCCCAGAGTCTCCAGCGCGAACAGGTCCGCGGACTCGAGCTCGAGACTCTCCTCGAGGCGAGCAAGGCCATGACCTCGAGCATGGAGTTGGGAGAGATCCTCGGCCAGTTGTCCAAGCGAGCCGCGGTCGCCCTCGGCTCACCGGAATGCCTGATCTACGAGTACGATGCCGACCGCGACGTGACGATCCTGCGCTCGATGTTCTGCACCGACGGCGTCGACCCCGACGACGAGAACCGCATCGGCACCGCTTACGACCTCGATGACTATCCGAGCGACCGCGAGATCCTCCGGCGCGGCGAGGTCGTCGAGGAGCACGTGTCCGACCCGGCCACCGCGCCGGACGTGCGCGCCTCGATGGAGCGCTTCGGTGAGAAGGCCTGTCTCTCCGTCCCGCTGGTCGTCCGCGGCCGCTCGCTCGGCATCATGGAGCTCATCGAGACTCACCGCGAGCGGCACTTCTCGGCGAGCGAGATCGACTTCGCCCGCGCGCTCGCCGACCAGGCCGCCACCGCCCTCGACAACGCCCGCCTCTTCCAGCGCACGAAGGAGTTCGCCGCCCGGCTCGAGTCCAGCTACTTCGAGACGGTCACCGCCCTGGCCGCGGCGATGGAGGCCAAGGACCAGTACACCGCCGAGCACGCCGAGATGCTGGCGACGATGGCGGTGTCGGTCGGGCGGCGCATGAGCCTGAGCGAGTCCGAACTCCGCGACCTGCGCTACGCCAGCGTCCTTCACGACATCGGCAAGATCGGGATCCCCGGACACATCCTCAACAAGCCTGGACGCCTCACCGACGAGGAGTACGCCGTGATGGCGCAACACACCATCATCGGCGAGCGGATCATCTCGCAGATCGACTACCTCGCGCCCATCGGCAAGGCCGTGCGGGCGGCGCACGAGCGCTGGGACGGTCGCGGATACCCGGACCAGCTCGCCGGCGAGCAGATCCCGTTGCCCTCGCGCATCCTCTTCGTCTGTGACGCCTTTCACGCCATGACCTCGGACCGTCCCTATCGCGGCGCCATGCGGCACGAGGACGCGCTCGAGGAACTGCGGCGCAACGCCGGCGCGCAGTTCGACCCTGCCGTCGTCCAGGCGTTCCTCGAGGTCTGGCCGCAGATCGCGGCGCGCGGCGCCGCGACGTCGGCGCACGTCCTCAACTGACGCCGCCGGGCGGTCCGTGGAAGCGGCCGGGCGGCCGGCGGACGCCGCGTCAGCATCGCCGCCGGCCCTCGGCTCGGGTGGAGCATGCCGACCCCACGCGCCTTGTCCGCCACGACCCTGCCCGGGTAAGCTTCGCTCATGACCGACATCAAAGAGACTCGCCTGCCCGGCGTCGGCATCCGTTTCGACTTTCCGCTGCAGAACGGCGACCACGTCGTCGTCGTCACCCATCAGAGCGGGCGGGTCGAGATCCTCCTCTGTGCCAAAGACGACCCGGACGCCTGCCGTGAGGTCCTTCGCTTGGCCAAAGAGGACGCCAAGGCTCTCGTCGAGGTCCTGGGGCAGTCGCGCGTCACCGAAGACGTCACACGCATGCAACTCTCGCTCGAGGGGCTGACCATAGACTGGATCGACGTCGAGTCGGTGTCGGCCTGTACCGACTGCACGGTGCACAGCCTCGAGCACAAGGACGAGGAGGCGGCGTCGATCGTGGCCGTGAACCGCAAGGGCACGACGATCGCCGCGCCACCGTCCACGTTCGTCCTCGAGCCGGGAGACGTCGCCGTCGTCGTGGGCACACCGGAGGGCGTCGAGGCTCTGGCCAGAGTCCTGCAGGACGGATAGCTGCGTGACGGGGGCGCTCGCCATCACCTCGAGTGGGGCCGTGCTCCTGATCGAGGCCGGCGGCATCCTCCTCGTCCTCGCGCTTCTCGCTCGTCTCGCCGCGCGTACGGGCTTCTCTCCCATCCCTCTCTACCTGCTCGCCGGACTCGTCATCGGCGCTCTCGCCCCGCGCGACCTCGACGCCGGCGCGGTGGAGATAGGCACACAGATCGCCGTCATCCTCCTGCTCTTCATGCTCGGCCTCGAGTACGTTATCGACGACGTCGTCGCCAGCTTGCGCTCGAGCTTCGTCGCCGGCCTGGTGGACCTGGCGCTCAACTTCCCTCCGGGCCTGCTCATGGGCCTGGTCATCGGCTGGGACTGGCTGCCCTGCATCGTCCTCGGTGGCGTCACGTACGTCTCGTCGTCGAGCATCGTCGCGAAGGTTCTCGACGATCTCGGCCGGCTCGGCAACAGCGAGACGCCGGGTATGCTCGCCGTGCTCGTGCTCGAGGACCTCGCGATGGCGCCGTACCTGCCGCTCGTCGCCGCGCTGCTTGCGGGGGGGACCCTGCTCGTGGGCCTGGGCTGGGCGGCGACGGCGACGGCGATCACCGTCGCCGCCCTCGCCGTCGCCCGCAGACACGGCCCTTCGCTCAGCATGCGACTGGCGCACCCGAAGAGCGAGGTCGTCCTGTTGAGCGTCATCGGCCTTCTGCTGATCGGCGGCGGCGCGGCGGAGCTCGGCCATGTGTCGGGCGGCGTCGTCGCCTTTCTCGTCGGTCTGTCGATCTCGGGGTCGATCGCGCAGCGCGCACGCGAGCTTCTTGGGCCGTTGCGAGATCTGTTCGCGGCGCTCTTCTTCCTGTCGTTCGGCTACATGGTCGACGAGAGCGCGATCCCGGGAGTGCTGGCAGCCGCGACCTTGCTGTGGGCGATCACGATGGTGACCAAGGTGGTGACCGGGTGGGTGGCGGTGCGGGCGACGAGCGGGGTGCCGGGCCGCCTGCGCGCCGGCACCGCCCTCGTCGCCCGCGGCGAGTTCTCGATCGTGATCGTCGGGCTCGCCGCGGTCGCCGGCGGCGTCGACCGCCGTCTGGCGCCCCTCGCCGCGGTCTACGTCCTCTTGACCGCGGTCACCGCCCCGCTGCTGACGAGGTACGCTGGGCACCTCGCGCGGCTCTGGCCGGCGCGCAGGTAGCTCACCGCCCTGCGCGGCTCTGGCCGGCGCACAGGTAGCTCACCGCCCTGCGCGACCCTGGCCGGTGCGCGGCCAGAGAGTCGCTGCGGGAACGGCGCGAGCGCCGCGCCCGGCGCAGCTCAGTACACCTCAGGGATGAAGGTCTGCGACTCGATGGGCGGGCGCACGTAGCCTTTGCCCTCAGGCCGCGACGGCAGTTCGATGTCCTTGGGCAGGACATCCTCGTGGGCGACCATGCTCAGGAGGTGGTGGATCATGTTGAGCCGCGCGCGCCTCTTCTCTTCGGCGTTGACCACCCACCACGGCGAGTCCTTCGTGTCGGTGTACTTGAACATCTCGTCCTTCGCCTGAGAGTACTCGACCCAGCGCATGCGGCTCTCGAGGTCCATGGGGCTCAGCTTCCACTGTTTGAGCGGGTTCTTGACGCGCGCCTGGAAGCGGCGCTCCTGCTCTTCGTCGCTCACGCTGAACCAGTACTTGAGCAGGATGAGCCCGTCGCGGATGAGCATGCGCTCGAACTCCGGACAGGTGCGGAAGAACTCCCAGACCTGGTCCTCGCTGCAGAAGCCCATGACGCGCTCGACGCCGGCGCGGTTGTACCAGGAGCGGTCGAAGAGGACCATCTCGCCCGCGGCGGGGAGCTCCTGCACGTACCGCTGGAAATACCATTCCGTCTTCTCGCGGTCGCTCGGCGTCCCCAGGGCGGCGATGCGCACGACGCGTGGGTTGAGGTACTCGGTGATGCGCTTGATCGTGCCGCCCTTGCCGGCCGCGTCGCGGCCCTCGAAGACGACCGCGACGCGAAGGCCCGCGTGCTTGATGTACTCCTGGAGCTTGACGAGCTCGATCTGCAGCTTGTTGAGCTCGCGCTCGTAGGTCTCGGTGTCGAGCTTGGGGCGCGGAGCGGCTTCGCCCGCCGCGCCGTGGCAGACGCCCTTCTGCGCGCCCTTCTCCGCACCCTTCTTCTTGCCCTTGTCCTCGCCCACCGCCGACCTCCGCTGCGTGAGACGATCTCACGCATCATAGTCGAAGCAAGGTGGAGGGTGTGATGTCGCCGTCGGGTCGACCCGCGCTGGTCCGAGCCGCGTCCGCGATCAGCGTCCACGTGGCTGTGCCTGCGCTGCGCCCCCCGCCCAGCGCGGGCACTGTGTACCCGAGGGGTCAGTTCTTGCTTCGTGCAAGATGCAGCCACACGCGAAGGTGACGATCGTGAAATGTCCACTCATCAGCAGCAAGGACCCCTTGTCGTCACCTACGTTGACGGTTGTAAGTTGAACGAATGAAGAACCAACCCCCGAGCGTCACCGACCTCCTCCGCGAGGACCGGCTTGCGCGCATCCCCAAGGCACCACAGGATCCCCTCATCGCACGTCTCGATCACGCGATTCTCAGCATCGGCGCCCTCGCCGCCCGGCCCCGTTTCCATGCCGAGAGTCGCGACCGGGCAGGGCTCGGTGGACCGCACTTCCCCGACCACCCCGCGCGACGCATCGACCCCGCTCTCTACGGAGTCCTGGCGGCGCTCGATGGCCAAGGCATGCCCGGGCCCACGAGCATCGCCATCCGGTTGGGCCTCCACCCCAGCACGGTCAGCCATCACCTTGAGCGACTGGAGCGGCGAGGGCTCGTTGAGCGACGCCGCTACCCGGAGCATCGCAAGTGGGGCGACGTACGGCTCACGCGGGAGGGTCGCGAGGCTTATGTGGCACTCAGAGACGCACGCCACGAGGCTCTGGCGGACCTCCTCAGCGGCCTGACGGAGGACGAGCGAGCCCAGTCCGTGGCCGCCGTCGCTCGACTCGGCGACGCCGTGAGACTGCACAGTCTGCGTTCACACCGCCACTACTTGGACCGCGTGCTGCAGCGCACCGATGCCTGGACCCCTGAGCGGCGGGAACATGCCCGGCGCGTCGGGCGCGAACGCTACCATCGGCTCAGGGCCGAGCAGTTGGAGAACGAGCGCCAGCGACAGGAGCGGCGCCCCGTGGTCACGATCGGGCCTTTCGACGACTGGCTGACCGACGGCGTCCGAAACCGCCGGAGATCGAGGGCGCGGCCCTGAGGGCGCGGCCCTGAGGCCGCGGCCCGGGCGTGCCCGGGCCGCGGCCGCTACGCGAGCGGCTCGAAGCGGGCCTGGAAGAACCGGAGCTGCGCCGGCTCGTAGACCATCTTCAACCCCTTGACCTCGTCGCGATGGTCGTACACCTCGGCGACGCTCTCGGCGACGACGTCCATGTGCGCCTGCGTGTAGACGCGGCGCGGCACGGTCAGGCGCACGAGCTCGAGTCGTGGGCGCCGGTCCTGACCCGTCTCCGGGTCGCGACCGGCGCTCACCGCGCCGCGCTCCATCGCTCTCACGCCGCTCTCGAGATAGAGCTCGGCGGCGAGCGCCTGGGCCGGATACACGCCTTGATCGAGGTGCGGCAGAAAGGCCTTCGCGTCGAGAAACACGCCGTGGCTTCCGATGGGCAGGACGATGGGCACATCGAACTCCTGCAGCTTGCGCCCCAGGTACAGCACCTGGCCGACCCTAGCTTTGATGTGCTCGTGATCGACGCTCTCGCGCAGGCCGATGGCGACCGCCTCCATGTCGCGACCCGCCATGCCGCCGTACGTGTGGAGGCCCTCGTACACGACGACGAGGTTGCGCGCCGCGTCGAACACCTCGTCCTCGTTGAGGGCGAGAAAGCCGCCGATGTTGACCAGCGCGTCCTTCTTGGCGCTCATCGTGCAGCCGTCGGTGAGGTCACAGATCTCGCGTACGATCGCGGCGACGGTCTTGTCGGCGTAGCCCGGTTCGCGTTCCTTGATGAAATAGGCGTTCTCGGCCACACGCGTCGCGTCGTGGATGATGCGGATGCCGTGTCGCGAGCACAGCTCGCGTACCCGACGAAGGTTGGCGAGACTGATCGGTTGCCCGCCGGCCATGTTGACCGCGGTGGCGATACACACGTAGGGGATCTTCTCGACCCCGTGCTCGCCGATCACCATCTCGAGCTTGCCGAGGTCGACGTCCCCCTTGAACGGGTGCTCGTTCGCCGGGTCGTGCGCCTCGTCGATGATCACGTCGACGAAGGTCCCGCCGGCGAGCTCCTGATGCAGGCGGGTCGTGGTGAAGTACATGTTGCCCGGCACCACGTCACCCGGCTTGATGAGCACCTGGCTGAGCAGGTGCTCGGCGCCGCGGCCCTGGTGCGTCGGCACGAGGTGGCGGTAGCCGTAGATCTCGCGGACCGCCTCCTCCAGGTGGTAGAAGTTGCGGCTTCCCGCATAAGCCTCGTCGCCGAGCATCATCCCGGCCCACTGCCGATCGCTCATCGCGCTCGTTCCGGAGTCGGTCAGGAGGTCGATGTAGACATCCTCGCTCTTCAGCAGGAACGTGTTGTAGCCGGCCTCGCGGATGGCGACCTCGCGCTCCTCACGGGTCGTCATCTTGAGCGGCTCGACCATCTTGATCTTGAACGGCTCCGCCCATGAGCGGCGGCGAGTGCCATCTGCGGCCATTCCTCCTCCCTCCCGGCACGCCGGCGTGTGGCGCGCCAATGCGATGCCATGGTACTGGACGCTGCCACGGGGGCAGTACCCCCGGGCACCGAACCCGTGCTCTGCCAACGCTGATGCGGGCATAAAGCCTCCCGACCGCATATCATCCTGTCGACAACGGTGATGACCAGAGCGATCGGAGGACCGGGTATGGACGCCATCGACGGCAAGATCCTGCGCGCGCTGTTGCGCGACGGGCGGCAGACCAACGCGAGCCTCGCCGAGACGGTCGGTCTCTCGCCCTCGGCGACGCTTGAACGCGTACGGAGGCTCGAACGTGACGGCAAGATCCAGGGCTATCGCGCCGTCGTCGATCCCAAGGCGCTCGGGTACGGCGTGCAGGCGCTCATCGGCGTCCGCCTGCGCGTGCACGCCGCGAAGGGGATCGAGCCGTTCGAGCGCGGCGTCCTGGCGACGGAGGGCATCGTCAGTTGCTTCCACGTGACGGGCCAGTTCGACTACGTGCTCCACGTCGTCGCCCGCGACCTCGCTCACTTGCGCGAGCTCAACAACAACCAGATCGCCGCCCTGCCGAGCATGGGCAGGCTCGAGACCCTGGTCGTGCTCTCCGAGGTCAAGAGCGGGCCGGTCTGGCCGGCGGGGGAGTGAGGATGACGCGCTTCCGCGACACCGGACTCGTCGTCGGCGAGCGGCGGCCCGGCCCGCTCAACGCCATCACCGACGTCCCGGGCGTGCGGGTCGGACATGTC
>CAZTMO010000014.1:0-1224 GCA_964615105.1 uncultured Thermoleophilia bacterium | reverse complement strand
GCCCGGCCCGCTCAACGCCATCACCGACGTCCCGGGCGTGCGGGTCGGACATGTCACCCTGATCTCGGGAGACGGTCCCCTGGTCGTCGGCGAGGGTCCGGTGCGGACGGGGGTGACGGTCATCCTCCCGCACTCCGGCGACGTCTGGCGCGAGACGCTCTTCGCCGGCTTTCATGCCCTGAACGGCTGCGGCGAGGTCACCGGCATGCACTGGCTGCAGGAGTCGGGCATGCTGGCCTCGCCGATCGCGCTCACCGGAACGCTCAGCGTGGGCGCAGCCTATGAAGGCCTCGTGCGCTGGGCGGCGCAGGACGCGTCCCGCGAGATGCTCGCGAGCGGCGTGCTGCCGGTCGTCGCCGAGACGTGGGACGGACATCTGAGCGACGGCTTCGGCACGCACGTGCGCCCCGAGCACGTGGCGCAGGCGATCGCGGACGCCAGCGAAGGTCCCGTGCCCGAGGGCAACGTCGGCGGCGGGACGGCGATGATCTGTCACGGCTTCAAGGGCGGGGTCGGGACGGCCTCGCGGCGGCTGCGCCTCCCCTGCGGCGAGTACACGCTCGGCGTTCTGGTGCAGGCCAACCACGGCGAGCGCGAGCGACTGGTCGTGCACGGGGTGCCGATCGGACGCCGCATCCCCGACGCCGAGGTCCCCGTCCCCTCCGACGTCCCCGCCGGCTCGGGGTCCATCATCAGTATCGTCGCGACCGATGTGCCGCTGCTCCCCCACCAGTGCCGCCGCGTGGCCCAGCGGGTGGGTCTTGCCATCGGCCGTCTCGGCGGCCTTGGAGAGGACGGCAGCGGCGACATGGCGGTCGCTTTCTCGACTGCGCGCCACCTGCAGCCTCCCAGTGAGACGGCCGACGATGGGCCTGCGCTCGCGACCGGCATCGCGGCGCTCGTCGGCGACCACATCGACGAGGTGTTCGCGGCGACGGTCGAGGCGACGGAGGAGGCGATCCTCAACGCCCTGTTCGCGGCCGAGACATTGACCGGACGCGACGGGATCACCGCCTACGCTTTGCCGCAGGACCGCTTTCTCGAGGAGATGGCGCGCGGGTGACCGCGCGCGCATGACAAGACGCCGGGGGCAGCCGCGCCCCGCCGCGCACGCGGCTGGACGCGGCTGCCCCCGGCGTCGCTCGCCTTCAGCTCAGCGCGGTAGGTCCAGCGTGAGCCTGTACACCGCGTCGGCCTGCTGCGCCGTGTAGGCGGTGAGGACCG
>CAZTMO010000013.1:0-16439 GCA_964615105.1 uncultured Thermoleophilia bacterium | reverse complement strand
CGCGCGGCACCGGTACGACCGGCGGCGTTCACCAGCGGGGCGGCGGCGGAGCCGAGGCGCGCGAGGCGGCGGAACTCGCCGATCGCGCGCGCCAGCGGGGGCACGCCCTCGCGCGCCCGCAGCTCGGCGAGCCACTCGACCTTGAGCGCCGCCATATCGACGCCGGCGGGGCACTCGCTCCTGCACGCCTTGCATGCGACGCACGTGCCCAGCACGTCGCGCAACTCGGCGCCGCCCGGGCCGTCGAACGGAAGGGCCCCACAGAGGATGCCCTGAAGGACGTTGGCGCGGGCACGCGTGCTGAGCGCCTCCTCGCGACTCGCGGCCGCCGGCGGGCACATCGTCCCCGTGAGCTTCTTGCACTGCCCGGCGCCGAAGCACCTCTCGATCGCCAGGTCGAACCCGCCCTCGGACGCGAACGACAGGCGCGGCGTCCAGGCGGCGTCGGCGCGATAGTCCGCGCCGAAGCGCAGATGCTCGGTCGCCGGCCCGCCGTCGAGGACGATGCCCGGGGCGAGAAGCCCGTCGGGATCGAACGCCGCCTTGAGGGCGGCGAAAGCCGCCATCAGGTCAGGACCGAACAGCTCGGGGAGGAACCACGAGCGCGAGCGACCGCATCCGTGTTCCCCCGAGATCACCCCGTGGTAGTCGCAGACCAGGCGCCCCACGGCCCGGGCGAGCGCGTCCATGCTCGCGACACCGGCTGCGGACTTGAGGTCGAGCAGGGGCCGGACGTGGAGGCAGCCCGCCGAGGAACGTCCTGTGACGGGGGCTCGGGCGTCATCGGCCACGCCGAGAGCCTGGAGGTCGGCGACGACCGCAGCGAGGCGCTCCGGCGCGACCGCCGTGTCCTCGACGAACGACGCGGGTCGTTCGGCGCCCGGGGCGCCCATGAGAAGGGGCAGCGCCGCGCGCCGCAGCGCCCCTGCCTCGGCGAGCGCCGCCGCGTCGGCGAGCACGGCCGTCTGGACGGCGCCGAGCTCGCCGGCGACGGCCTCGAGGCGCGCGAGCCCCGCGCGCGCCTCGTCGTCGTCGCCCTGATATTCCACCGTGAGCATGGCCTGCTCCTCGCCGCGGAGCAGCGGCGCCATGCGCCGGTACCCAGCCAGCTTCGGCGCCGCTCGAAGGGGCGGCAGGTCGAGCAACTCCACAGCAGAGGGACCAGTGCCGAGGATCACGACGTTCGCCTCGAGGGCTTCCCGCAGGGTGGCGAACGTGAGGGCCGCCCCGACACGCCGCGCGGGCCGCGGGTCCAGCTCCACCTCGAGCTCGGCGAACAGCGCAAGCGTGCCCTCGGAGCCCGCCAGCAGGCGGGCCAAGTTCGGCGCCGGCTTCAGCAGTTCGCGCAAGTCGTAGCCCGACGTGCAGCGCGCCGTCCGCGGGGCGCCTCCGGCGATCGCCGCCGCCCAACGCTCGCGGACCGCCGTCACACCCGCCGCGAGTCGCTCTCCGCGGGGTCCGCGCACACGGGCGCCCGGGCCGAGCACGACGCCGTCGCCGCCGGCGAGGACGGCGGCGATGCGCCGCACCTTGTCCCTGGACTGGCCGTAGACGATGGACCGCGACCCTGACGAGTTGTTGCCGACCATCCCCGCGATGGTCGCCTGGTCGACGGTCGAGGTGTCGGGGCCGAACTCAAGCCCGAAGGGTTCGGCGGCGGCGTTGAGCGAAGCCTGGACGACACCGGGCTCGACACGCGCCAGCCGGCGGTCCGGGTCGATGGCGAGGACCCGGTCGAGCTTGAAGCAGTCGATCACGAGTCCGGGGCCGATCGCCTGCCCGGCGAGACTCGACCCCGCGCCGCGGACCGTGACGGGAAGCCCGTGCTCGGCGGCGACGGCCGCGGCCGCGGCGAGGTCGCCGACCTCGCCGGCGACGAGCACCGCCTCGGGAACGACCCGGTAGCCCGACGAGTCGGTCGAGTAGAGCCACCGGCTCACGGGGGTGGTCGAGACGCGGCCGGCGACGAGGCGTCGCAGCTTCGCCGCGACGGCTGCCCCGGCCGCGCCCGGCTCGGATATCGCCCGCGAGGACGTCATGGGTTGCTCCTGTGTCAACTCACCGGCGCCGTGGCTGGGTGAGTCGACGTGATAGTTGCTGCAAGCATAGTCTCCCGGCGAGCCGCGTCGCGTTCACGACCCGGATCGGCGCTCGCCGCCGTCGATGACTCACAGGTCGCCGGGGGAGAACACCGGCAATCTGGCGGCCAGGCGGTCGACGACGCCGAGCGCGAGCAGGACGCCGAAGACGACGAGGACGACGCCCGACGCGATCTGGATCGCGCGGTAGTGACGTTTGACCCAGGCGAGGCGCGCCCCCATCCAGTCAAAGGCCAGAGCGGCGAGGACGAACGGCACACCCATCCCGGCCGAGTACACGAGCAGGAGCAGTGACCCAGACAACGCGTCCTGGCTCGAGGCGGCCATCGTGAGGATGGCGCCGAGGACGTAACCGATGCACGGCGTCCAGCCGACGGCGAGGGCGGCGCCGGTCAGGAAGGCGCCGCCGGCCCCTCCCGGCCGCGGCGCGACGCCGGCGGCCCGCTCGGGCAGACGGACGACGCCGGCGACCACCAGCCCACTGAGGGCGATGAAGATCCCCGCGGTCACCGTCAACTCGCGCCGGTGATCGGCGAGCAGGCGCCCGATACCGCCGGCTCCCGCGCCCATGAGGACGAAGACCACCGTGAATCCGGCGACGAACACCAGGGCGAGGCCGGCCACCCGCCCGCGACGGGCCTGCAGCCGGTCCACGCCGACACCCGACACGTACGACAGATACACGGGGAGCAGCGGGAGGACGCAGGGAGACAAGAACGAGAGCAGGCCGGCGAGAAAGGCGAGACCGGCCGCGGCGAGGCTGAGCGACTCGATCGTGGCGGCGGTCACGTCACCCGTGTCTCATTGGACCTTGGCAAGCGCGTCCTCGAACCGCTGCGCGGACGCGGCGCCCACGATCTTGTCCTTCACCTCGCCTCGGGCGTCGAGGAAGAAGGTCGTCGGGATACCCGTGACGGACCAGTCGCCGCCGCTGCCGCCCTCCGGATCGAACACCACCGGATAGGTGAGCCCGTACTTCGCCACGAACGCCTCGGTGTCGGCGCGCTGATCGTTCACGGCCACGCCGACGACGCTCACCTCGGGATGGGCGGCCGCGAACGCGACGAGGTCCGGCGCCTCCGCGTTACACGGCGGGCACCACGAGGCGAAGAAGTTGACGACCGTCGGCTTGCCGCGGGTGTCGGCCAGATCGAAGGCGGCGCCGGTGAGGGTCGTGCCGCTCAGCGAAGCGCTACCGGTCCCGGCGCCGCCTCCGCCGCCGTCCCTCGTCTGCGCGTAGACGACGACGCCGGCGATCGCGACGGCGGCGACGATGACGGTCACTGTGATGCGGTTCACGTTCGCCCTCCACGTCGGGTCCCGCTCGCCGCGCGCCGCCCGAAGCCGGCGGCGCGCGGCCATAGACAACCACGTCACGGCGGTGTTTGCACGCCCCGCGACCGCAGGTATAATACCCCCGGAGGGTATCCACGGCAACGCGGGGTGACATGGCGAGCTACGATCTGGTATGCAACGAGTGTGGCCACGAGTTCGAGGTCTTCGTGCAGGGCTTCCTCCAGGACGAAGACCGCGTGTGCCCGAAGTGCGACGCGACCGACGTGCGACAGAAGTTCTCGAGCTTCCTGCGCAACCTCGGCTGCTCGGCGCCGGCCGGCAGCGGCTTCGGCTGAGGCTGAGCCGCGCGGCGCGGTCGCGCCGCCAAGGCCCACAACGATGCCGCACGCGACGGTGTCGGGCGACGGCCCCCGGGGTGCCCTGGGGGCCGTCGCCTTCTCGTCTTGCCGGACGTCGATGCCTCCCCGACGCCTGATAGCATCGTCCCCATGCACGTCCTCGTGACAGGTGGCGCGGGCTACGTCGGCAGCGTGATCGCCGCGCGCCTGCTGGCCCGCGGCCACGAGGTAGTCGTGTACGACGACCTCTCCCGGGGCCACGCGGCCGCGGTCCCGCCGGGCGCGACGCTGGTCCGCGGCGACGTGCGCGACGAGGGCAGCGTCGCCGCCGCGATCCGTGAGGCTCGCGTCGAGGCGATCGTGCACATGGCTGCGCTGGCCGAGGTCGCCGAATCGGTGGCTCAGCCCGAGCGGTACGCGTCGGTGAACGTCGACGGGACCGCCGCCGTGGTCCGTGCAGCCGGCGTGACGGGCGTCCGGCGCCTCGTGTTCTCGTCCTCAGCCGCCGTGTACGGCGACCCGCGGCGAGTACCGATCCTCGAGGAGGAGCGGCTCGCCCCGACTCACCCGTACGGCGAGACCAAGCTTGCCGGCGAACGTATCCTGCGCGCCGCGGCGCCGGCCGTCGCCTCGGTGGCCCTGCGCTACTTCAACGCCTGCGGCGCCGACAGCGAGCGCGGCGAGGACCACGACCCCGAGACGCACCTCGTCCCCCTCGCCCTGCGCGCCGCGACGGCCGGGTCGGTGCTGCGGGTGTTCGGCGACGACTACCCGACCCCGGACGGGACGTGCGTGCGCGACTACGTCCATGTCGCCGACCTCGCCGAAGCCCACGTGCTCGCACTGGAGCGGCTCCCCGGCCTGCCGCCGGCGCTCAACCTGGGCTCCGGGACCGGGGACTCCGTCCTCGCCGTGCTCCGTGCTGTCGAGGCGGTATCGGGCCGGACCCTGCGCCGCGAGACGGCGCCGCGCCGGCCCGGAGACCCCCCCGTGCTGGTGGCGTCGAACGGCGGCGCCCGCGACGCCCTCGGATGGGCCCCGCGACGCACGCTCCGGGACGCGGTACGGGATGCATGGGACTGGATGCGCGCGCACCCCGAAGGGTACGAAGAGAACGCCCGAGCCTAGACGAAGAGGCCGGTCAGCCGACGCGCGCGTCGGCGCGGACGGCCTCGAGCGACACGGCGTCGAGGACCGACATCATGCGTTCCTGCGCCTCGACCCAGGTCTCGTGGATGCTGCAGCGCCCGCTGCGCTCGCAGTCGTCGGGGAACAGCACGCAGGTGTTCAGGGCGATGGGACCATCGACGGCTTCGATGACGGCCCGCAACGTGATGTCGCGCGCGGGGCGCGCGAGGACGAAGCCGCCGCGCGCGCCGCGGCGCGACTCGGCGAGGCCCGCGTGCACGAGGCTCTGCAGGATCTTCGCGAGGAAGCTCTCGGGGATGTCCTGGGCGTGGCCGATCTCGTGCAGCGAGGCCACGTTCCCTTCGGGCACAGCGGCGAGATACGCCATCGCGCGCAGGGCGTACTCCCCGCCCCGTGTCAACTGAAGTCCCATGCATGCTCCCATGCCGGTTGAGACCGGACTGATCGACTCCGCTTAGGACTGTACCTTCGCGCCGACCCCGGGTCAACTGGGCCGGCGACGGCGCGGCCGATGCTATACTCGCGACCGCCGCCCGGCACCGGCCGCAAGGAGCGTCGTGGGCAGACACCCCACCGCGATCGTCATCGTGACCGCCGGCGTGCTCGCGGCGATCATCGTCGTCGCCACCAGCCTCGGCCGCGTCGTCGCCGGACGCCCGGCGAGCGACCACGCCACGGCGGCTCCCACCGATCACCGCATGGCCCCGGCGGACGGCCGCTCGGGCGTCGTCGATCTCGTGGTCGCAACGCGGGAGATCCGCGCCCTGGAGCGGGCTCGCGTCGCCAACCCCGACAGCGTCCGCGTCATGTTGGCCGTCGGCGACGCCTATCTCGCCGCGCGACGCTACGGCGACGCCGAGCATGCTTACCGCAGCGCCCTCGCCGCAAGCCCGGGGCACCCGAACGCCGTCGTCGGCCTCGCCGCGGTCTGGCTCGCACGCGGCGACGACGAGCGAGCCGTCCGGCTCCTTGAACGCGTGCTGCTCGACTTCCCCGACCACCAGCGGGCGCAGTACGACCTCGCTCGCGCCCTCTTCGCTCGGCGAGACCTCGAAGGGGCACGCGAGGCGTGGGCCAAGGCCGCCGAGATCGATCCGGGTAGCCGGCTCGGCCGTTGCGCCGGGGACTTCGTCGAGCTCCTGTCAGACGGCGCGACGGCTCTCTGACGGCGTCGCCGCGTCCTGCCTTCAGCCGATGCGCGCGCCGAGGATGTCGCGCATGTGCGCGATGGCGAAGCGGTTCGTCTCGTCCGCGGCGTGACCGGGAGCGTCGTACGTCTCCACCATGTCGCGCCGCACCACGACCTCGTATTCGCGGTCCCGGAGCCCCGCCACGGTGTGCAGCACGCAGATGTCGGTGCACACGCCGACGACCTCAACGACGTCGGGCGCGAGACGGCGTAGCGTCTCGTCGAGGTCCGTCTCGTGAAAGCCCGAGAAGCGATGCTTGCGCACGACGTGGCCCTGTGCCGCCAGGGCACGCAGCTCGGGCACGATCTCGTCCTCGCCCGAGCCCTCGACACAGTGCGCCGGGAACATGGCGAACTCCGGGTCGTCGGGCCGGTGCGTGTCGACGAGAAAGACGAGCTCGGCGCCGGCGGCGCGCTCGCGTTCGAGGTAGGCGACGATGCGCGGCGTGACGCTGTCGAGCCGGGGGCTCGCCAAGGCGCCGCGCCGGCAGAAGCCGACCAGCATGTCGACGACGATGATCGCCTTGCGCCGGGTGTCCATCACCTCATGCTTCCCGGCACGGGCCGCACCCACTCATGGCGCCGGGCTACCGCACACGCTCGAGTCTGGGGTTGGGCACCGCCCCGCGCCCCGCCTTGGCGCACGGCCTGCCGTCGACCGTCACGACGTCGGCCGTGAAGTCGGTGTTGCCACGCAGCAGGCTCGACCCGACGCCGTAGGCATCGGCGGGGACGCCGGCCGCCTCGAACGCGGCGATCTTCGCCGCGTCGAACCCGCCGCTCACGACGATCTTCACGTGCCCGTGACCGGCGGCGTCGAGGGCGCGGCGAACCTCGCGTACAAGCTCCGGGACGACGCCGGTGGGTTTGAAGGTCCCCATCTTGTCCCACAGGCAGCGGTCGACCATCGTCTCCGCGGTATCGAGGCGGACGCCCCAGAGGCGTTCGCCCAGGGCGTCCGCACAGGCGAGGCTCGTGCCCACGCAGTCGTTGTCGAAATCCACGAGGGCGACCACGTTCACGTCGGGGTGGTAGTGGTCGGCGTACCGTCGCGTCGCCTCGACCGTGTCGCCGCCGCAGGCGGCGATGAGGCCGTGGGGGATCGTGCCGATGCCCTTGCCGCCCCACCAGCTCGCCTGGGCGTCGGTCGAGACGCCGATCGCGCCGGCGATGTGCGCCGCGTACCCGTCGCCGGTCTGCACCCGGTAATGGTCGAAGCGCGCGGGAAAGAAGAGGATCGCCTTGCCGCGCGCGGCCTCCGCGACCTCGCGCACATTGGTGGACACGAGCGTCCGCCGCGTGAGCACGCCGAGATACACGGTCTCGAGATGCGCGAACAGCGCGTAGTCTCCCTCGATCGTGAGGACGGTCTCGTAGGCGCCGACCTCGTCGCCGTCGTACAGGGCCGTCACGACCAGGTCGTCCCACCCGGGACGCCACTCCGCGTCCGGGCCCTCGCCGGCGAAGCTCCCCGCCGCGACGCGGAGCACGGCGAGGGCCTCGTCCATGCCGCCGAGGACGGCTCGTTGCCGTTTCTGGAAGACCTGCATGACGACGCGGCGGCGCAGCCCGTCAGCTTCGAGGACGACCTTGGCCGAATTGAAGTAGGCGTCCGAGTAGTACCCTCGTCGCAACTGGTCGACGGGCAGCGAGAAGACCTCGGCGTCAAGGCGCTGGCGCGGCATGAGCGCAGTGTACAGGACGCCGGCGCCTACAGACCGAGCTCGGCGAGCACGGCGCCGGCGGTCACCTCGAGGCGCAGGTGGTACTCACCCGGCTTCGCGACGGCGATCTCGGTGAAGCGGTCCTCACCTTCGCGGAGCCGACCCCCGTCCAGTCGCCAGTACGGCGTGTACGTGACCTTGAGCAGATACCGGCCCGGCCGGTCGACGGCGAAGCGGACGCCGAGGTGGCGCATCTCGAGCACGTGACCGGCGCCACCGTCAAGGCCGGCGAGGAGCGGCTGGGGATCGCCGACGCGGTACACACGCCAGCCCTCGAAGCGCTCGACCTCACGCAACACGGGCGAGTCGATCAGCAGCCCCCGCTCGTGCCTGCTCCACCGATCGAGCGGCTCGTCGGGCAGGAACACGTAGGCGACCCCCATCTTGCGCAGCCATGCCACGTACTCCGACGCGTCGTACCCCTCGTAGAACAGCGTGTTGTGGATCGCGTCGGCCTGCCGGTACCACCCACGCGTGATCGGGAAGCCGGCGTGCGGGAAGTAGTACGCCTCCCAGTGACGGCGCAGGGCGACGACGTGGATGCGATGGTCGGGGTCGTAGAGACGATCCGCCGCCGCCAGCGCCGGGGTGAAAAAGGACTCCTCCGTCCCGCGCAGGTCGGTGTGGTTCGTGAAATGGCTGTAGCACGAGCTGACCTGCAGCAGGCCGAACAGGACGATCGGGAACACGGCGAGAGGCAGGATGCCGAACAGCCGACGCAGGCGGTCGTTACGCAGCAGCATGAGCAGGCTGACGCCGAACACGAAGGAGAAGCGCCCGACGTTGTTGCCAAGAGGGCTGCCGGGAGTCAAGTACGAGGCCACGACGAGCGCCGCGTAGACGGCGAAGAGGACCGCGAAGGGGCGCCGCGGGTGGGCGGCGTTCACCCCGGCGAGAGCGAGACCGACGAGGGCGACGGTGACGTAGAGGACGACCTGATTGAACTCGTTGAGGTAACCACTGGGCTCGCTGAAGGCGATGCCGACGGCGACGCGCGCGAGGACGAAGGGAGCGAGCCAGGCGGCGAACACGAGGTAGCGCCGGCGGACCTCCGGCCGGCCGGCGAAGTCGGCCAGCAGCAGGACCCCGACGACGAAGAGCGCCATGGGATTGGCGAAGACAGCCAGGCCGGTGAGCAGGGCGGCGGGCACGTGACGACCCGCGGCAAGCAGGGCGAGCCCGCCCATCGACATGCACAAGGCGACCACGAACGGGTCCTGACCGTTCGCCTGGTAAAAACACAGGACGACGATGAACACCCAGGCCGGCCAGACGTCGTCGATCCGCCACGTCCCGCGTTGGTAGAGGTAGAAGAAGACCGGGATCAGACCCGAGGCGAACGTGACGAAGACGGGCCCGGGTATGTACTGCGCGAGCCAGTAGTACACGAACCCGTAGGTGATGGCGCCGTAGCTTCCTCCATACCAGAAGGTGTCGTAGAAGATCCCCTGATCCTCGCGGAGGAGGAAGACCTTGTAGACGTGCGCCGCGTCGTCCCACCCCGGAAGGCCGTGCCAGTACATGAGGATGCGCACGAGGCCCACGGCTACGGTCGCGACCAGAGTCATGGCGAGGAGGCCGCGCGGTCGCTTGAGCCGCGACTCGAGATCGGCGAAGGTCATTGCCGGGAGCGGGCGCATCGCCGGCGCGCCGCGAGGGCGGCCGCGCGGTTCACGCGCGCGGCCCCGCGGCGCGCATCGCCTCCGCCAGCCGCCGCGCGAGAAGCGGCCGTGCCGGCAGGCTCGGATACAGGGTCGTGGCGAGGCAACTGCCGACCGCGAAACCCTCGCCCTGCGCCTCGACCCCCCCGAGCACCTCGTACGCCGGCGTGTCCCGCTCGAGAAAGAGGTACTCAAGGTCGAAGAGCTCGCAGAGCACGCCCTCGCCCTCGTCGAACGGGTTGCCGAGCGACGCTTTGACCGGCAGATACCGCGGGCGCTCGTACCACTCGAGCAGCTCGGCCTCGGCTGCCAGCACCCCGGCCAGGTCGTAGCTGCGGCCGCGACTGCCGGCGAGTCGTCGCAGCAGGAGAAGCGCGCCACCGCCGACGGCCAGCGTCGGCATGCCGTCCTCGACGGCCGCGATCAGCGCCGCGTGCAGACCCTTGTTCGCGGCGTAGCCGTCGAGGCGCTGCTCGTCGATCTGGCCGCAAAGCAGCAGGCCGCCGATCCCCGGCGGCAGCTCGCGGTCGCGGTCGACGTGCAGGGGGACGAGCTCGACGCCCATCGCTTGCAACAGATCGAAGTTCTCGAGGCCAAGGGGCTGGAGCGGCGGACCCCAGCCCACGGCGAGCTTGAGCCCGGCGGCGACCGGCTCGGGCACGAGGACCCTGCGCTCGGCGCCGGGCAGATACCCGCCGCGGCTCGCCGCCGCCATGAGATCGTCGACCTGCAGGTACGTCGCCGCCTCGCGGCAGAGCCGCTGGGCGCTCCCGGTGGCCGGGCGCGGCCCCAGTTGCCGCACGCCGGCCGCCGCCTGCTCGCGCGCGAACTGCTCGCTCAACTGCGGAGGGATCCAACCGAGGAGCGGGAGATCGACCTCATCCCGGAGCAGGGCGCCCAGGTCGCCGTCCCGGCCGTGATCGTCGCCACCGACGACGATCAGCCCGGCCAGCTCGACGCGCCGCGCGAGCGCCCGCACGCCGAGCGGCGCGGCTGCGGCCGTCGGCCCGCGATCGCGGGCGTCGAGGACCAGTACCAGTGGGGCATCGAAGCGTATCGCGACGTCCACGGCGCGCGACCCCTCCACCCCCTGCCAGCGGTCGAGCGCCGGCGCCGCGACGACCAGGAGGGTGATGTCGACGCCGTCCCCCCACCACTCCTGCAGCTCGGCGGCCAGCGGCCACGGGTGCAAGGCCGGGTCGAGCGCGCGGGGGGGGCGGGCCTCGGCCTGGTACAGAAGACGCCACACGGGAAGGTCGAGCCCGACCGTGACCGGCCGCACAACCGCACGCCGCCCGAGGGCCGCGAGCATCGCCCCCGCCGCAAGCCCGACCGCGGGACCGGGCTCGAGGCCGCTCACCACCAGGCGCTGCACGGTCATTGCCGCGTCCTCCCTTGTGTGGTCGCCGCGTCAAGGAGCACGCGGCCGGCGACCCGCGCGCACCAAGGCGGAGTCGCCACATCGACAGCGAATACATTATCCGAATCGCCCGGGAAGGGAGGCCCTTGGACCTCGCACGACAGCTCAAGGAAGTGCTCTTCGCGCGACTTCTGTTCGTCGCCGCCGTGCTCACCGCCGTGCTGTGGACGCAGTCCGACCAAGGGCGCCTGACGGGCGCGGGGCTGCTCGTCGCCGCCTGTGTCGCCGTCGCCGCGACCCTGCCGTTCTTCCTGGCCCGTGACGCCGACCCCCGCGCCGTCGCCACCGTGATGGTCGTCGTCGACATAGCGGTCGTGACCGCCGGCGTCGCGTACAGCGGTGGCGCGCTGAGCGCCGTGTCGGTCCTCTACGTCTGGCCCATCGTGTTCGCCGCGGTGTTTTTGCCGGCGTGGGCGCCTTACCTCGCCGCGGCGGCGGCCGGCGCCGCCTACGCGGGCGTCTGGTTGCTCCAGCGCGCCGGCTCCCTGGGCGGCAGCGCCATGGAGTCTCCCGACGCCTCGCAGAGCTGGATGCTGCTCGTCGTGTGCATCCACGTGGCCGCGTTCTTGCTCGTCGCCCTTCTCGCCGGTCGCCTCGCCACGACGCTCGTGCGCAACGCCGCGGACCTCGACGCGGCGAAGACCGGTCTCGAGGGCCAGCTTCGCGCTTCGACGCTCGCCAACGAGCGGCTGCGACTGATGAACGAAAGCAGCCGCGTCTTCATGCGCCACCTGCACGTCGACGCCCTGGCGCCGGACGTGCTCCGCCACATCGCCGGCGCCGCCGGCCTGAGAAACGGCGTGATCCTCGTCCATCACCCCAACACGGGGGATTTCGAGCAGAAGGCCGCCATGGGAGAAGCCGAGACGAGGCTCGTCCGGACGCTGAAGGACCTGGGCCTGGTGGACCTGGCGCGGGACGGCTGCCGCATCTACGCCGACAACCCGAGCCCGCAAGTGGCGCGCATGCTGAAGGCAGCCGAGAAGGACGGCTTCCACGGGTTCGTCGTCGCGCCGCTCGGCGAGAAGGACGAGCTCCTCGGCGTCGTCTGCCTGCCGTTCGGGCGCGACAAGTACGTGCCGAGAGCCTGCTGGTGACCCTGACCGCCCTCTGTGACCAGGCCGCGCTCGCCGTGCGGACCATCCGCTACAACGAGGAGCTCGCGCGCAAGAACGAGGAGCTCACCCATCTCGACGAGCTCAAGAGCGACTTCATGGCGACGATGAGCCATGAGCTGCGCACGCCGCTCACGTCGATCATCGGCTACAGCGACATGATGCTCGCCGGCATGACCGGCGAGCTCAATGAGAAGCAGACCGACTTCACGCAGAGCATCCTGCAGAGCGGCGAGACGCTCCTCGGCCTCATCAACGACATCCTCGACCTGACGAAGATCGAAGCGGGCCGGCTGGAGCTCAACTACGAGACCGTCGACCTGCGTGCCGCCCTGCTCGCCGTGCTCCCCGTCGTCAAACCCCGCGCCCGCGACAAGCGCATCCGCATCTCGACCTTCCTGCCGACCGACCTCCCGCCCGTATGGGCAGACCCCGGAAAGCTCAACCAGATCCTGCTCAACCTCCTGACCAACGGCGTCAAGTACACGCACGAGAACGGGAGTGTCAGCGTGGAGGCCAGGCCGCAGGGCGAGCTCGTCGAGATCTGGGTGACCGACACCGGGATCGGCATCTCCAAAGAGGATCAGGAGCGCATCTTCCATCGCTTCACCCAGGTCGACTCCTCAGCGACCCGTACGCAGGGCGGGACGGGCCTGGGGCTGGCGATCACCAGGGAACTGGTCGAGCTGCACGGCGGGACGTTGCGCGTGCAGAGCAAGCTCGGCAAGGGCTCCAGTTTCATCTTCACGATGCCGATATCGAGCAAACCGGCCGACCCACTGGCGGCGGGCAAGATCAGCTAGAGGAGGTGCCGACTGTGGCCAAGGCGATCCTGGTGGCCGACGACGACCCGGACATCCTGAGCATCGTCTCGATGTCCCTCGAGGCGCAGGGGTACACCGTGTACAAGGCGATCAACGGTCGCGAGGCGGTCGACCTCGCCCGGGAGCACGACCCCGACCTCGTGTTGCTCGACATGATGATGCCGGAGCTCAGCGGCTACGAGGCGGTCTGCGAGCTCAAGGGCGACCCCGCGACGCGCGGAATCCCGGTCGTCGGCCTCTCGGCGAAGGCGATGGCTTCGGACATGGAGCGGGCGACCGAAGCCGGGATCGACGGCTACATCACGAAGCCCTTCCGCATCGCCCAGGTCCTGGCCGCGGTCGAGGAGTACGTCCGGAGTTGAGCCTCCCGCGGCGGCGTCCGGACCTCCTCCCGACCCGCCGCGTCCGACCCGTTCCGTCCTTCCGCACCCCGTCGGGGTTGTCTTCCACGCCTCGGCTGTTACGCTGTCCGCGGCCGTTGTCTCGTCTGACAACAGGGCAGGAGGCGGCCGCCTCGCCGGCGTACACGTAAGGCGGTCATGGAAGGCAAGCGCATCACCATCTCAGGGAGCCCGCTGATCTGCGTCGCCGACGTCGACACGCGGCTCGCGTGCAGCACGTTCTGCGCCTGCTGCCCGTTCTACGTGCGCGACCGGCGGCGCGGCCAGCGTCGCCGGTCGCCGCGCGATTCGCACGACCGGCGCGTCATGCCGCGCATCTGAGGGCGTTCTCTCGGCGGCGCGCGGGACCCGGGCCGGCGGCTCGCACGCGCGCCGTCCCGGCCCGCCCCTCGCGTCCGGCGTCACGCGCCGCGAACCCGTGAGCCCCTCATGGTCACGCTCGTTCTGCCGATACCCCCAGGTAGTCACGAGCTCCGGGGGAGGCCGATACGGGCGACGAGCACGAGAGGCGGGCCGCGCGCCCGCCGCAACAGCGCGGCGTGAGCCTCGAGCTCAAGACCATCACGATGGTCCTGGCGGTGCTCGTCCTTCTCTTCGTGCTGCTCGCGACCGTGCTCGACGGCGCGCCGCCATGGCAACTCGTCGCCGCGCTGACCGGCGCGTTCGCGCTCATCGCGCTCGTCTTCGACGTATGGGTGTACCGGCCCATCCACAGCCTCATCCGCCGCTCGCGCGACAGGCTCGGCAGCGGGTACGCGGGCTCCGACCCCCGCTATCGCGACGAACTGCGCGAGCTGGGCTACCTCGTGGGCGCGCTGATCGCCGTCTTCAACGCATCTGAGGACAAGGAGTGGGTCTCGCGCGCAGTGACCGCCGACCTCATGCAGGCTCAGCACGTGAAGCGACAGTTGCTCGACGTCGGCGAGATCGGCGCCGAGATCAACGCGGCGCTGCCCTACAGGGAGACCGTCGACAGGGCCCTCTCTCGCACCAAGGCCTTTCTGCGCGCCGACGTCGTCCTGCTGATCCGTCTCGACCCCAGACGCGAGGCCTTCAAGGTCGAGGGCTGCCGCGGGCTCGACCTCCCCGATGGGGCGGCCGAGTGCTGCGCCTACACCGCCGGCTGCCCGGTACGCGAGGCGATCGCGTCCCGCGAGATCAAGCGAGTCACCGACCACCACTGCGGGCTGCTGCCGCCGACCCTCTCGGCGCAGCTCTCGCTGCCGTTCCAGGTCGACAGGGTCGGCGGCTTCACCCTGCTCGCCGCAGCCACGGCATGGGACCACTTCGAGGGCCTGTCCGACGAGGTGCTCGTCGCCCTCCAGGGTCACGTCCAGAGCGCCGTCTCGAACGCCCATCGCTACGACGCGATCCGCCGTCAGGTCGTGACCGACCACCTCACCGGCCTGTACAACCGCCGTCACTTCGTGAATCGTGCCCGCGAGGAGATCGAGCGCAGTCTCCGCTATCAGCACCCCCTCAGCCTGCTGATGATCGACATCGACCACTTCAAGCACTTCAACGATCGCTACGGGCACGCCACCGGGGACAGGGTCTTGCAGACGGTGGCGGGCATCTTCAGAAGGGCGCTGCGCAACGTCGACCTCTGCGCCCGGTTGGGCGGCGAGGAGTTCGCGATCCTGCTGCCAAACACGCCGGCCGCAAACGCGCGCCACGTCGCGGAGCGTGTGCGGACGACGCTCTCCAGCTACCGGTACACCGGGCTGGGGTTGCCGCCCGAGGACAACGTGACGATCAGCATCGGCGTCGCCACCTGTCCTCTCGACGCGACCACGCTGGACGACCTGCTCGAACTCGCCGACAAGGCCCTTTACGCCGCGAAGTCGCGGGGTCGCGACCGCGTCTGCCAGCATGAGGCCGTGCGGACGGGACCGCGGTCCGACACGGTCGTGACGCAGGGCGACCTGCGCCTAGGAGGCCAGGGCTGAGGGGCGCTCCCCGAGGCCGAGGCCCCAGCCGATGAGGCGCGGCGACACGCACCCCCAGTCGAGCAGCGCGTCGTGGAACGTCTTGAGCGACGCGCTGCGCGTGCGCGTGAACGCTCGCGCAAGCGCGACCACCTCGCGCTTGCCGAGCAGGTAGCTCATCGGCTGGCCGGGGTTCTCGACGTACCAGCGGACCTCGAGGTCGGCCAGCCGCGGGTCCATGCGAGCCTCGCGGACCAGAAGCGCCACGGCCTCGTCGAACGTCATGCGCCCGATCGCGACCTCGGCGTCGATCACCACCCGGCACGCCCGCCACACCTGGTCGTTGAGCCGCATCAGCCGGACCTCGGGGGCGGCAAGAAAGCCCTGCACCTCCATCATCTCCTCGCAGTAGAAGGCCCAGCCTTCGACGAGCAGGTAGCCGCCGTCGTACGCCCCTGCGAGACGACGCGCGAGGGACGGCGCGCGATTCGCGCGCGTGAGCTGGACGTGATGCCCCGGGAAGGCCTCGTGCACCCCGGTGATGGGCATCGAGGCGATCGGGTGAGCGGCGAGGCCCGCCGCGTCGCCGATGGGCGGCGGGGTCACGTAGTAGTAGCCGAGCTGACGAGCGGCGAACGGCCCGGGTGGATCGTAGGCGGCGAACGGGAGGACGCGGCGGAGGCAGGCCGGAGTGGGCTCGATCTTGAGCTCAGCGCCACCGGCCAGCGTGACGAGGTCGTGCGACACGACGAAGTCGCGCGCCGCCGACACGGCCGCGCGATATTGGGGCACGAGGTCGTCGAACGTGGGGTGCGCGAGGCGGACCGCGGCGACCGCGGCGTCGGCATCGGGGGCGCCCATGGCCGCGGCGAGCTCGCGCATCTCGGCCTGCGTCTCGGCGATCAGGCTGCGCCCCACAGCCGCGATCTGCTCGGGGGTCTCTTCGAGCATGTGCTCGTGACGCAGGACGTCGTCGATCACGGCGCGTCCCGCGCCGCAAGAGGCGACGCTCACTGGCAGAAGCACGTCGCGCAGGTGATCTCTGTACGCGACGAGCGCGTCCAGGGCGAGCGCCGAAGCGGTGTCCAGCGTGCCCTCCCTGGCGATCCCCGCGGCGAAGTCGCGCACCGCATCGCCCGCCAGCACCATCAAACCCTCACTGAGATCGATGCCCTTCTCGACCGACAGCCGCGGCAGGCCTGGCTCGAGGTTCGCGCGCGCCTCCTCGAGCATCCCCGGCACAGCACGCAGGCGGGCATCGAGGGCACGCACACGCTCTTCCTCGGGGGCAAGGT
>CAZTMO010000012.1:0-16604 GCA_964615105.1 uncultured Thermoleophilia bacterium | reverse complement strand
GTCCGCGAGAGGGTCGCGCAGGCCGGCCGGCGCCTGCGGGTCGCGGCACGCGGGCGGCGCGTCACCCCGCACGAGCTCCTTCCCCCAGGGCTCGCAGTCGGTCTCGACAAGGTAACCGCGCGCGGCGAAGAAGGCGCGTGAAGCCTCGTTGCCGCGCAACACCTGCAACTTGGCCTTGAGCGCGCCGCGCGCCCGGAACCGCGCCTCGAGCTCCTCCAGGAGCAAGCCTGCGATGCCCTGGCGCTGGCAGTCGGGCGCGACGGCGAGATGGTACACGTAGGCGCGACGGCCGTCCCAGCCACCCAGAGCCGTGCCCACGAGGCGACCGGCGCCGTCGCGCGCGGCGAGCTGCAGATCCGGGTCGCGCTCGAGGAGCAGCGCCATCTGCTCGCGACCGTCGGAGGGCCGCAGCCACATGCCGGTGTCGCGCCAGAGCGCGCAGGCGTCGTCGACGTCGTCGAGCGCGAAGCGGTCGATCCGCACCTGCAACCTGCCCGCGTCCATCCCGGACCTCCCCCTCGATCTGACGCAGCGCGGCCGATTGTACCGTCCCGGTCGCGGGAGCGATCCAAGGGCGACGACGCTTGGTAGAATCCCGGCAGCCGTCCGGCGACGCGAGCGCCGGCCCTCCTGCCGTCCGAAAGGGGTGTCGTGGAGACCGTCGAGGCGATCCTCGCACGTCGCAGCATCCGCCGCTTCACCGCCGAGGACGTGTCGCAGGAGGACGAACGCGCGCTCATCGAGGCCGCCTTCGCGGCGCCGAGCTCCGGCAACGCCCGCCCGTGGCACTTCGTCGTCGTGCGCGCGCGCGAGACGCGCGTCCGGCTTGCCGGCGTGCACCAGTGGTCCGGCCTGCTCGCGCGGGCGCCGCTGGTGATCGCCGTGCTGGGGCGCGCCGACGCGAGCGCCTGGGTCGAGGACGGCGCCGCCGCGACCGAGAACATCCTCCTCGCGGCGACCGCGCTCGGCCTCGGCGCCTGTTGGGTCGGCATCCACGAGTACGGGCCCGAGCCGCACCCCGAGGAGGTCGCGGCGCTGGCGATCCTCGGCACGACGCCGGCCCAGCATCGCTGCCTCTGCCTGATCGGCGTCGGCCACCCGGCGGACCACAAGGCGCCGCGGACGCAGATCCAGCTCGCGAAGCTCTCGTACGAGCGCGTCGGCCGTCACGTGAGGTGAGCCGGTGAGCGCCGAACGCGAGAAGCTCATCCAACAGACCGCGCGCGAGATGCTCGCGCTCACGCAGGCGGCGAAGCCGTCGGTGTTCTCGCCCGAGCGCTGGCAGGGCGAGATGATGGACTGGGCGATGAGCGACGAGCGCCTCAAGGTCGAGATGCTGCGCTTCGTCGACGTCTACCCGACCCTCCGCGGGCGCAGCGAGATCGCCCGCCACCTGCGCGAGTACTTCGCCCGCGAGGGCGTGGCGACGCCCAAGGTCCTGCGCTGGGGCGTCAACCTCACCGCCCAGCGCTCGCCGGTGGCGCCGCTCGCCAACGCCGTGATCCGTCGCCAGATGAGGGGCTTCGCGCAGCGCTTCATCGTCGGCCGCGACGCGGCCGACGCCGTCGCCGCGCTGCGCCTCCTCCGCCGCGACGGTATGGGCTTCACGCTCGACGTGCTCGGCGAGGCGAGCGTCAGCGAGGCCGAGGCCGAGGCGTATCAGCAGACGTACCTCGGCCTGATCGACGGCCTCGCCGACGAAGCGCGCTCATGGCCCTCCGTCGCGGTCGTCGACGACAGCGCCTGGGGACCGCTTCCACGCGTCAACCTCTCCCTCAAGATCACGTCCCTGTACTCGCAGATCGACCCCGTCGACTTTGACGGCAGCGTCGCCGCCGTGAAGGACCGGCTGCGCCCCATCCTGCGCAAGGCGATGGCCGATGGGGCGGCCCTCACGCTCGACCTCGAGCAGGCGCGTTACCGCGACCTGACCTACGAGGTGTTCACGTCGCTGCTCGACGAGGAGGAGTTCCGCGACTACGAGGACGCGGGCACCGTCGTCCAGGCGTACCTGCGCGACGCCGAGCGCGACCTCGATCGCCTGCTCGGTTGGGCGGCGGGGCGAGGACGACACATCCACGTCCGCCTGGTCAAGGGCGCCTACTGGGACTACGAGACCGTCGTCGCGGCCCGCGAAGGGTGGCCGGTCCCCGTGTTCACCCACAAGGCGGACACCGACGCGATGTACGAGAAGCTCGCCGAGACACTCTTGCGCCGGCCCCAGCAGGCACGACCGGCGTTCGCCAGCCACAACGTGCGCTCGCTGGCGGCGGCGATCGTGACGGCCCGCGAGCTCGGCCTGCCGGACGACGCCTTCGAGGTCCAGACCCTGCATGGGATGGGCGAACCCATCAAGCACGCCGTCCGCGCGATGGGCCTGCGCCTGCGCGAGTACGCGCCGGTGGGCGACCTCATCCCCGGCATGGCGTACCTCGTCCGCCGCCTGCTCGAGAACACGGCCAACGAGTCCTTCTTGCGTGAGGCCTTCGTCGAGGGCGCCGCGATCGACGACCTCGTGCGGGCGCCGGCCACTTCGGCCGACTTCGGCCGCGGGCCGGCGCCCCGAGCGACGATCGCGCCGACCGAACCCGACGCTCCGGCGCCGTTCCGCAACCAGCCGCATCCCGCCTTCTCGCGCCGTGAGGTGCGCGACGCCTACGACGTCGCGCTCTCACGCGTGCGCGCAGGCGTGGGAGGCCACCACCCGCTCTTCGTCGGCGGCCGCGAGATCGACACCGCCCGCCGGATCGAGTCGGTGAACCCGGCGCGGCCGGACGAAGTGATCGGCACGGCCGCCTGCGGCGGCCGTGCCGAGGCCGAAGCCGCCGTCGCGGCGGCGAAGGCCGCGCAAACGGCGTGGCGGGACACGCCGGCGCGAGAACGCGCCGGCGTGCTCTTCCACGCCGCCGACCTCATGCGCCGGCAGGTCGTCGATCTCGCGGCACTCATCACCCTCGAGGCGGGCAAGACACGTCGCGAGGCGACCGCGGACGTCGACATGGCGATCGACTTCCTCGAATACTACGGGCGCGAGATGCTGCGCCTCGACAAGCCCAGGCGGACGGGGAGCGTGCCCGGCGAGCACAACCTGTACCTCTACGAGCCGCGGGGCGTCGCCCTCGTCGTCGCGCCGTGGAACTCCCCCCTCGCGGTCCCGACGGGCATGACGGCCGCGGCTCTGGTCGCCGGCAACGCGGTCATTCTCAAGCCGGCCGCGGCGACGCCCGTGGTCGCCGACAGGATGGCGCGCATCCTCGCCGAGGCCCGCGCCCCTGCCGGGACGGTGAATTACCTTCCCGGCCCCGGCGCCGAGCTCGGCGACTTCCTCGTGCGCCACGCGGGCGTCGACCTGATCGCCTTCACCGGCTCGTCGAAGGTCGGCCTCGACGTCATCGGTCGCTCGGCGCAGAACCCCGGCCCGGCGGGCGTCAAGAGGGTGCTCGCCGAGATGGGCGGCAAGAACGCCGTCATCGTCGACGGCGACGCCGACCTCGACCTCGCCGTGTCCGAGATCGTGACCTCGGCCTTCCACTACGCCGGTCAGGAGTGCTCCGCCGCCTCGCGGGCGATCGTGATCGAAGCCGGCTACGACGACTTCGTGCGCCGCCTCTGCGAGGCGACGCGCAGCCTGCGCGTCGGCCCGCCCGAGGAGCCCGGGACGCGCGTCGGGCCGCTGATCAGCGCCGCGGCGCGCGAGAAGGTCGAGGGCTACATCGCCCGCGGCCTCCAGGAGGCCCGCCTCGCGGCGACGGTCGAGCCGCCGCCGGGCGGCTGGCCCGGCGGCGGCTTCTACGTCGCCCCCCACGTCTTCGTCGACGTCCCACCGTCCGCGGTCGTCGCCCAGGAGGAGATCCTCGGACCGGTCCTCGCCGTCCTCAAGGCGAAGGACGTGGATGAGGCGCTGGCCATCGCCAACGGCGTCAAGTACGCGCTCACCGGCGGGCTCATGTCGCGGAGCCCCGCCACGATCGAGCGCGTGCGTCGCGAGTTCCGTGTCGGCAACCTCTACATCAACCGCGGCATCACCGGCGCGCTCGTCGAGCGGCAGCCCTTCGGCGGCTTCAAGATGAGCGGCAGCGGCGCCAAGGCCGGCGGCCCCGACTACCTCCTGCAGTTCCTCGAGGCGCGCGTGATCACCGAGAACACCATGCGCCGCGGCTTCGCGCCGCCCGACGAGTTCCTCGGCGACTGACCGGTCAGCCACTTCGAGGACAGGTCCGCGCACGCTAGGCCCGGGAGGACGCTCCGCGAACCCCCAGGCCGCTCCTCGCGTCTCCCGGCCAGAGCCCGGCGGCCGCCCGTGCGGCCCTGACGAGGAGGAGACCATGAAAGCGAAGCGTTTGCGGATCGTCGTCCCGATCGCGATCGTCGCGCTGCTCGCCGTCTTCGCCCTGGTCGGCGCGCTCGTGAGGTGCGGCGATCACACGAGAGACCGGATCACCAGCGCAGCCTCACATTCGGGTCGCGGCAGCGCCACCACGACCGGTCCGCTCGAGCCCATCCCGGAGCCGACGTCGGCCGAGAGCCTCGAACGCGCCATGGCTGCCGGCGAAGCCGCCGCGAGCGACGGCGGCCCGCTCCTCTACGCCGACGTGCCGCCGTCGTCGGCAGCGTCGGCGCACTACCTCATCCGCAACGGCTCCATCACCCTCACCGTGGCGCGCCACGGTTTGCGCAGCGCCATGGGAAGGGTCACCGCCATCACGACGGGCATGGGCGGCTACGTCCTGTCGAGCTACATCGGCAGCGAGACCCCGTGGAACGGCGGCGTCGAGCCGATGGCCCACGACGCGAGCAGCCCAGCCGCGGGCGTCACGTACGACGAGGCGAACAGGTCGAGCCGGCCCGAAGATGCGAGCTCCTCGAGCGGCGTCGTACACTACGGCACGGTCACGGTGCGCGTCCCCGAACGGCGCTTCGATGACGCCCTCGCCCGTTTCTCCAAGCTGGGAGAGATCGTCGACATGACGACCTCGGCAGAGGACGTCAGCGACCAGATGGTCGACCTGCGCGCCCGTCTGCGCCACCAGAAAGCCGTCGAGGAGCGACTCCTCGGCTTCCTCGGCCAGGCGCGGACGATCAGGGAGACCCTCGCCGTCCAGGACCGCATCGACCGGACCCAGCTCACGATCGAGCAGCTCTCCGCCGAGATCGTCAGGCTCACCGAGGTGACGAGCTACGGCACGCTCACCGTCTCGTTGCGCGAGCGCGGCGTGCCGCAACCGGGCTCGATCGACGAGTCCGACACCTTCTGGGGCGCGTTCACGCACTCGCTCGGCCTCATAGTCGATGGGGCGAAGGCGAGCGTGGTCGCCCTCGGCGCCCTGCTTCCCTTCCTCGCCCTGCTCGCCGTCGTCGCCGCGGTGGTCTGGTTCGCACGCCGTGCGGTCCTGCGCCGCCGGCCGCCGCGTGCGCCGCAGTCGTCCTCGGCGCCCCAGACGCCTGCCGTACAAGGCTGACCTCACGGGGCCCCGCGCCCGCCGGCAGGCCGGCGCAGGTGAGACGGGCCCTCGGGCGTGCTCCTCGTCGCCCGAGGGCCCTCCCGTTCCCCGTCATCCCCCGCCCGCGTGAGCCTTGTCGCCTGCCCGGGTACCTTTCGCCTACGCGCGGCACCGCGGACGCCGCGACCCGAGCAGCGGGAGGCGAAGGTGAAAGCAGTGCGCATTCACGAGTACGGAGGCCCGGAGGCCCTGGTCTACGAGGACGTTCCCGATCCCCAACCTGGTCCGCAGCAGGTCCTCGTGCGCGTCGAGGCAGCCACCGTCAATCCCATCGACGTAGCGGTGCGCGAAAACCGCTTCCCCACCCCGAGGCAGCCGCCGAAGACCATTGGTTCAGACGGCGCCGGCGTCGTCGATCGTGTCGGCGCCGAAGTCACCGGCGTAAGACCCGGCGACCGGGTGATGTTCAGCGGCCTCGGCGTCGGCAGCGAAGGCAGCTACGCCGACTATGCGCTCATCGCCGAGGCGCAGGCGGTGTCACTCCCCGCGTCGCTCTCGCTTACCGACGCCGCCGCGCTCGGAATGGTCTTTCCCACCGCGTACTACGGTCTCGTCACGCGCGGCGCCCTGCAGGCCGGCGAGACCGTCCTCGTGCAAGGCGGGGCCGGTGGCGTCGGCTCGGCGTCGATCCAGATCGCCAAGGCGCGCGGAGCGCGCGTGCTGACGACGGTGAGCGGCGCCGAGGCGGCGGACCTCGTCCGCTCGCTCGGCGCCGACGAGGCGATCGACTACAAAGCCGAGGACGTGGCCGCCCGCGTCAAGGCGCTCACCGACGGCCGTGGCGTCGATCTCGTCCACGAGCTCGTCGTCAGTGCGAACCTGCCGACGGACTTCAAGCTCCTCGCCAAGGGCGGGCGCATCGTCTGCACCGGACAGGGACCTGCGCCCGAGGTGTCGCTGCCGATCGGCGCCGCCCTGGCCGGCGACGCCACGCTGCTCTTCATGAGCCTGAACAACGCGGGGCGCGCCGGCGTCGCCGCCATCATGCGCGAGATCGCCGGCATGGCCGTTGCAGGGACGGTGCGCGCGGTGGTGGGCGCGACGCTCCCGCTCCGCGAGGCGCGTCGCGCCCACGAACTGCTCGAGGGCGACCACCTCGGCAAGATCGTCCTGCTGCCGCGCACCTGACGACACGGGCGCCGCGCGGAGCCGCCACGGCAACGTCCGTCAGTACCCCTTGCCGTTGCCGCGGATCGCCTCTTCGCGCTCCTTGCGCAGCGCGAGACGCGGCAGGAGCGTCTCCATGACCGCGATCAGCGTCTCGAGGCGATTCCCCTCGGTGAGCGACTCGAGCAGCTTCTGCTTGAGCTCCGCGCCGAAGTCGACCGCGGCGGCGATACGGTACGACAATGGCCCCCGCCCACCCGGCTCGTGCGGCGACGCGACGTCCATGAGGACGAGCATCTTGCGGAAGCCCTCGAGGGCGCGCCGCTGCAGGGCGGGCCGCGTCTCGACGTCCTCGTCGTCGACGAACAGGACGACGCCGCGCAGGTAGTCGGCCTCGGGGTCGTCCGGCTGAACGAGGTCGAGCAGCCGGAAGCGGCGACGCCCCTCGACAAGGATGTTCATGCGCCCGTCGTCGAGCTCCTCGAGGATCTCGACAACGGCGGCCGTGCACCCGATCTCGCGGACCCCGTCCTCCTCGGCGAACACGATCCCGAACTCGCCCCGGCCCTCGCGGCGCTCGTTGACGAGCTTCTTGTAGCGCTCCTCGAAGATATGCAGGGGGACGATCTCGCCGGGGAGCAGCACGAGCCCCAGCGGAAAGAGGCCGATGATCGTCGGGTCGTCGTCGGGCACGTACGCCTCCGGGAACTGCCGTCGAGACCGGGGCGACTCCCGGTCGAGGCTAGTCTACCCCCCGCAAGGCGACGTACATGGTGTAGGCGTGCCGGAAGCGGCCGACCTCGTCGTGAGCCGTGACCTCGCGCACCTCCGCGAACGCGGCGCCGAGTCGTTCGGCGAACCACTCATAGCGCTCCGGCGACCAGAACACGGCGACCCCGCCGGGCCGCAGGGCTGCGTGCGCGAGCGCGATGCCGGCCTCGTCGTAAAGGCCGGCGTTGGCCTCGCGCAGCAGCCAGTCCGGCCCGTTGTCGGTGTCGAGGGCGACCAGGTCGGAGGCGCATGGGCTCTCGCGCATCACGTCCGCGACGTCGGCGACCAGGACGCGGGCGCGCCCGGCGGCTTCGCCTGCGACGAGCCGCGCCGCGCGCCCCTCCCCGTAGGCGCGGAACCAGTCGACGATGAGGGGCTCGTACTCGGCCACCGTGACATGGGCGACACGAGGCTCGGCGAGGGCGACGTCGAGCGCGTACCCGAGCCCCAGGCCACCGATCAGCACCTCGAGCGAGTCGCCTTCCGGCTCCCCACCGTCCACCCCCGCACCGCCCGCTCGCTCGCCCTGCCCAGCCGTTCTCGCGCCCGTCAGGTACGGCAGGCCCGCGCCGATGAGCGCCTCGCTCGAGACCGCGTTCGCGCTCGAGACCAGGAACGTCCCGTCGGCGATGATCTCGAGGTCGGTGCCGCTCCGGCGCAGCACCAGCGCGCCGCTGCGCCCCGCGGCGCGCTCGAGCACCTCGGGACGACCCGCCGCGACATCATCGAGTCCGGGGCGGCTCACCGGGAGCTCGTCACAGAACTGGCGCTCGGCGCCGCTCGCCCGTCCCGCTCAGCCCAGGCGGCGCAGGTACCCGGCGATCAGCTCGTCGCAGTGCCGGGCGACGTCCGCAGGCAGGGGCGGAACCTCGTTCGTTCTGATGAGCTCCTCCGCGCGCGCGACCGCGTCCTCGACCACGCTGCGGCCGGCGTAGGTCTCGAACGGCTGCCGCTGCCATACGGCCGGCTGCCAGAGCTCACCCGCGCGGTAGAAGCGCCGCGTGCTCTTGCGCCCGAGGTAGTGACCGCCGATGCCGACCGCGGCGATGTCGTCGAGCAGCGCCTGCTCGTCGTCGACCGGGTCGTCCCTCATCAGCCGCCGGATCGCGCCGACGGTGTCGGCGTCGAGGACGGTCTTGGCGAGGCTCGCCGTCTGGGCGCCGTCGAGGATGCCGAAGGCGAGGAGGACGTCGCAGCCCGCGAGAGCGCAGGCGAGCCCGGTCATCATGCCCTCGGCGCCGGCCTGCAGGTTGCACGCCTTGGCGTCGGCGCTGACGCCGCTGCCCTGGGTGAGCATGCCGTAGAAGCGGCTCATCTCGATGCAGATCGCGTTGATGAGCGCGTCCTCCGGGGCGCCGGCGAGGTAGAGGCCGCTGCGCATGTCGGCGACGGCGGAGCCGACGCCCGAGACCATGGGACACCCCGGGACGGCGAGCTGGAAGAGGACGACGGCGGAGAGCAGCTCGGCCATGTTGAGGACGCAGGTGCCGAGCACGCTCATCGGCCCCGTCGTCCCCATCTGCGGCATCGGCAGCACGAACACCGGTGCGCCGGCCTTGGCCATGAGGATGTGCGCCTCGGTCATCTCGGCGTCGTGCTGCAGGGGGGCGACGGTGCAGTTGGTGAGCGAGTAGATGGGGCGCTCGCGCAGGGGCGCGCCGGCGATCGCCTCGAGCATCTCGACGAAGACCGGCACCTGGTCGGGCGCGCGTACCTCATCGCAGACGTGTTTGCGTCCGTGCTCGAGCATGACGCGGGCGTTGAACAGGTTCCCGGCACGCTGGTCGAGGTCAGACGGCGTCACCGTTGGCCACACGAAGTCGACCTCCGGCAGCGCGTCGAAGAGCGTCGCCAGGCGCCGGAGGTCCTCCTTCGTTCCTTCGCGGCGCTCACCGGTGAGGTCGTCAAGCATGTACGTGGCGGTGCCGTCGGTCACGGCCAGCATGCGCCCGGCGCCGACGGTGCAGTCGAAGGCGGGCTCGCGTCCGGCGAGGAAGACCTGCCTGGGGAGCTGGGCGAGACAGCGCTCGACCAGCTCCCAGGGCAGCTTCGCCGTGCGCCGTTCGGCGTCGACGACGGCGCCGGCCTCGGTGAGGAGGCCGGTCAGCGTCGGCGTGTTGTAGGCGACCCCGACCTCCGCGAGGATCCGCACGACCTGTTCGTGGATGGCCTGCCTCTCGTCGTCCGACAGGTACTGCAATGTCACACGCGCCACGTCGTCACCTCGTTCTCGACGCCCGCGACGGGGTTCGTCGCGGCGTTGGTCATCGTTCCTCTGCTCCCAAGTCCTTCACCATCGGCTGCGGCGAGCAGCCGTGCCCGTACTGGGGACACGACGGGCACTCGCCGAGCAGCCAGTCCGCCTCCGGACCGGAATCCACGGCGCGGTAGCCGTTGGCGGCGAAGAAGCCCGGCGCACGCGCCGTGATCCAGAGCCTGCGGACACCCCGCAGCCGGGCCTCCTGCTCGAGCGCGGCGAGAAGGCGGGAGGCGATCCCGCGTCCACGGTACGCGGGGTCCACCGCCATCCAGTCGGCGATGTCGAGCCCGCCGGAACGCTCGAGCGTGATGCCGCCCACCAGTGTTCCCGTCGCCGTTCGCGCCTCCCACGCCCCCAGACGCTCCTTGCCCTCACGCTCGCCCTCGTCGAGGCCGTTAGCGACGCCGAAGGCGCGCACCGTGGCGACGTCGTCGGTGCGCACGATCTCGATCGCCCCGGCGAGAGGCGTCGCACGCCGCCGATCGCTCGGGGTGCCGCCCTGCTTCTCGCCCCTGGTCATGACTCGTCCCTCCAGCGTACGCGATCCTCGGGCGCGCCGACGGCGCGCGCATAGCGCTCGATCACGTCGTCGACCGCGCGCGCCGTGTCGTCGTCCAGCGGCGGCACCTCGTGCGTGCGCGAGACCTCGCGCGCGACCGCGGCCGCCTCGTCCACCAGCCTTGTTCCGGCGTACCGCTCGAAGCCTTGACGCTGCCACACCCGCGGCTGCCAGAGCTCGCCGCCGCGCAATCGCTCGCGCGTACTGCGGCGGCCCAAGAAGGCCCCGCCGGCGCCGACCGCGACGATGTCGTCGACCAGCGCCTCCGCAGCCGTGATCTCGTGCTCGCCGACGAGCCGCTTGATCGCCCCCACCGTGTCACAGTCAAGGACCGTCTTGGCGAGGCTCACCGACTGCGCGCCGTCGGTGAGCCCGAAGGCGAGCATCGTGTCGGCGCCGGCGAGCGCGCAAGCCACACCCGTGAGCATGCCCTCGGCCCCAGCCTGATGGTCGCTCACCTTCGCGTCGGCCGTCACGGCGCTGCCCAGCACAGGGAGGCCGTAGTAGTGGCTCATCTCGATGCCGACGATGTTGATGAGCCCACACTCCGGCGTCCCCGCGAGATACAACCCGCTGCGCATGTCGGCGACGCCGGCGCCGATCCCGGAGATCAGCCGGGCGCCCGGCTGTGCGAGCTGGAACAGCACCACAGCCGAGAGGAGCTCGGCGAGCAGGACGATCGCGGTACCGAGAACGGTGATCGGCGAGGTCGTGCCGGCGAGAGGCATCGGCAGCACGAGCACAGGCACACCGGCGCGGGCCAAAGCGATCGTCGCCTCAGTCATCTCGCGCTCGTGCTGCAGCGGCGCCACAGTGCAGTCGATGGTCGAGAAGACCGGTCGGTCCCACATCGACGCGCCGGCGATCGCCTCGAAGATCTCGATCAGCGGCGCCGCGTGGGCCGGGTCGCGGACCTCATCCTGGACGTGCTTCGAGCAGTTGGCCAGCGCGATGGCCTCGATCTCGAGCCCCGCGGTGAGCGGTTCGAGATCGCGGGCCGAGATCGACGGCCAGGCGTAGTCGACCTCCGGCAGGGCGTCGAAGAGGCGCATCACGGTACGCAGCGCAGTGGCGGAGCCCTCGCTGCGCAGCCCGGTGACATCGTCGAGCATGTAGGTGCCGGTGCCGTCGGTGCAGAACGTGAGCGACCCGTCGCCGACGACGACGTCGTGCGACGGGTCGCGCCCGGCCAGCGGGACCTCCTTCGGACACAAGGCGAGGCAGCGTTGGACGAGCGCCCAGGGCACCTTTGCGGTGAGCCTCTCGCGGTCGACCGGCGCGCCGGCGCCGGCGAGCAGCTCGATCGCCTCGGGGGTGTTGTAGCCGATGCCCACATCTTCGAGGACGCGCACGACCCGCTCATGGACGTACGCCTTGTCGGCCTCACTCAAATAGGCGAGTCTCGGGCGCGTCAGAAGAGGCACCACCTCACGAGCGTCGCGCCGCGTACGCGGCGAGGACCGCCTCGATCTCGCGTTCGGCGCCTTCGCCGAGCGGGGTCACCTCGTGGGTCGCGAGGAGCTCGTTCGCGCGTGCGACCGCACGCTCGAGCAACGACTCGCCGTGCGACGCCGCCTCCGCACCGCTTCGCGCGAACAGCGCCGGACGCCACACCTCGCTGCGCGCGAACGCCCGCGTGCTGCGGCGCCCCAGGTAGTGGCCGCCGATGCCGACCTCGAGGATGTCGTCGACGAGCGCCGCCGCCTCGTCTATCGGGCTCTCGCGCAGATAGCGCCGCAGGGCGCCGACCTGGTCGGCGTCAAGGACCATCTTGGCGAGGCTCGTCGACTGGACGCCCTCGAACCCGCCCGCGGCGATGAGCGAGTCGGCGCCGGCGAGTGCCGCGCACAGCCCGGTCATGCCGCCTTCGGAGCCGGCCTGAAAGTCGACCGCCGGCGAGTCGGCCGAGATGCCCGTCGCCTGCGTGAGCAGACCGTAGAAACGGCTCATCTCGAGGCAGATCATGTTGATGAGCCCGATCTCGGGGCTCGCCGCCAGGTACCCGCCGCTGCGCATCTCGGCGACGGCGGAGCCGACGCCGGAGACCACCGGGCAACCGGGCTCGGAGAGTTGAAAGAGGGTGACGGCCGAGAGCAGCTCGGCGAGGTGCACGATGCAGGTCCCCAGCAGCGTCATCGGCCCGGTCGTGCCCGCCTGCGGCATCGGCAGGATGAAGATCGGCACGCCGCGCTTCGTCAACTTGAGGCTCGCCTCGGTCATCTCACGGTCATGTTGCAGCGGCGCGATCGTGCAGTTCGTCACCGAAAAGATCGGACGCTCCTTCATCGTCGCGCCGCTCGCCGCCTCGTACATGGCGAGGATCGGCTCGACCAACGCCGGTTCGCGGATCTCGTCCTGGATGTGCTTGCCCGTGTTCCGCAGGCAGGTCGCCTGCATGACGAGCGGCATCATGCGCGGCTCGACGTCCGCCGTCTGCGGGGATGGCCAATGGGTGTCGATCTCGTCCAGGGCGTCGACGAGGTGCGTGAACCGCGCGAGATCGGCCTGCGTCCCCTCGCGCCTCTCGCCGCTGAGGTCGTCGACCACATACGTGCACATGCCGTCGCTCGTCGTGACCAGCCGGTCGCGGCCGAGAACGCGGTCACGGACGGCGTCGCGGCCGGCGAGCAGGATCTCGCGCGGCACGGTCGCAAGGCAGCGTTCCACGAGGTCCCACCCGAAGCGCGCCGTCAGCCGCTCGCGGTCGACCTGCGCCCCGGCTTCGGCCAGCAGGTCGATGGCGAGCGGCGTGTTGTAGGCTACGCCGACCTGTTCCAGGACCTGCACGGTCTTCTCGTGCACGAACGCCTTCTCAGACTCGGAAAGGTAAGTCACTCGCGCCTGTGCCACGATCCCTCCACGTGTCAGCCGGCCTGGAACGCCGCCGCCCCGTCGACAAGAGCGACAGGCGGCCGGTGGGAGTCTCGACCTCGACGGCGTACGGCGATCGAGACCGGTGTTGCCCGACCGTCGGAAACGCTAGCACACCTCGCGCCCCCGATGCCGCCCGTCGCACCGGCGACGCGAGCCTCGCCCAGGCGCCGGACACGAGCGACGGGCGTCGCGCGGGGCGGCGAAGCGAGACGCCGGGACCCGCGATCAGTGAACGGCCGCGGCGGCGAGCAGCTCCGCCGCCGCCGCCAGCCGCCCCGGCACCGGATACGCCGCCCAGACCGCCCACGGCAGCGGCAGCGGCCCCAGCTCCGCCGGGTCGAGGTCCATGGGCTCGGGCAGCGAGCCTCGCCGGTACTCGAAATGCCACCACTCGGTCGAGAGCGCGGTGAACCCGTGACGCTCCATCACCGTGCGCAAGAGATCGCGACGGCGGAGGACCGACGCAGGCAGGTCCCGGCAGTCTGCGTGAGCGCGCTCCGAGAACACATCGTACGCCGTCGGCATGCGCAGCTCGCGTCCGTCGGCGGCGACGAGCGTCAGATCGACAGCGCAACCGCGATTGTGCACCGAGCCGGACCCGGGCGGCGCCGCGTACCGGCTGTCGCCCACCGCCTCCCAGAGGGCGACGGTCGCCGAGTAAGGTCGATAGGCGTCCCACACGAGCAGGCCCAGCCCTCTGGCGGCGAATTCGCGCTGCGCGGCGCGCAGCGCCCTCGCCGCCGGCAGTCGCAGGTATGCCCGCGCCTCGTCGTACAGACGCCGTCCAGTGACGTTGTCGGCGCGCGCGTAGACGAGGTCGAGGCGCAGTCCCGGGACGAAGCGCGCGAGGTCCACCATGGCGCGGTCTTCGTCGCCGCGAACGAAGGCGCGGTACGTGGCCACGCCGGCGACGACCGCCGGCCCCCCGCCGGTCGGCCGCAGGGCCGGGGCCCTCGCCGGCGCCGCGCCGGTGTCGACGGCGAGGAGCAGCAGCAGGCCGATGAGGAAGGCGCTCACGGGCGCATCGTATACCGGCGACGGTGACCACCCTGCCTGGTCGGGCGGCCTGCGCCGGTCGCGCCGCGACGTGCTACGTCACCGGCGGCAACGACGACCGACCGACCGCGACCCCCATCCGGCTCACGGTCTGAAGGTCCGCCTTCCGTAGCTGTCGAGAAGCGCCGCAAGCCGTTCCCCATCCAGCGCGTGCGCGGTCACGTCATCGCGCCCGATCATCGTCTCGGCTTGCAGGATGGCGTTGAGGACGGCCTCCGCCGTCGCCTCGGCAACCGCCTGCAGCAGCGGCGTGAAGTGCGGCAGGGAGACCCACTCGGCGCGCAGGCGAAGCGGCCCGCCGGCCTCGTAATCCTGCCGCGGGATGCCGTGGTCAGCCGTGCTGAACGCGAAGAAGATGTCGCCGGAGAAGTGGTCGCCGTAGGCGCCGAGCATGGCGAGCCCCAGCCCCGCGCGCTGCGCGACGCGGCGGAGCTGCGTCGGCAGCAGCGGCGCGTCCGTGGCGAGTACGACGATGATCGAGCCCGCCGGGGCGGGCCCATCGGTCTCTGGCAGCTTCGGCTCCGGGACGGCCGCGTCGTCGAGGATCTGCCCCACCGGCACACCGTTGACGTTGAAGACCTCGCGCGAGGAGTGGTTCGCCTGCACAAGTGCACCGAGCGTGAAACGCTCGCCAGCAAGATCGACGACACGCGACGCGCTGCCGGTACCACCCTTGAAGTCGTGGCAGATCATGCCGGTTCCGCCGCCCACGTTGCCCTCCGGCACCGGCCCCGCAGAGGCCGCGGCGAGCGCCGCTTCGACGTGCTCGGCGCGCACGTGCTGCCCGCCGACGTCGTTCAGGCAGCCGTCCCACGTCTCGCCGACGTGCGGCATGCTCCAGTAGAGCTTGCCGGGGCCGCGTACCTTGACCTCGCGAGCGACCAGAGCGTCGCGCACGACGCCGACGCTGTGCGTGTTCGTCAAAGCGATGGGCGACATCAGGAGCCCGCTCTCGCGTACCCACTCCAGACCGGTGAACTCGCCGTTGCCGTTGAGGGTGTGGCAGCCGGCGAAGAGCGGCTCCTCGCTGATTTCGCCCTCGCGTGGGACGATCACCGTGATGCCCGTGCGGACAGGCCCTTCCCCCACGACCAGGGGCCCCTCTCCTTCGACGAGCGTCGTGCAGCCCACCCGCACGCCGCTCACATCGGTGATCGCGTTCAGTGGCCCGGGCGTGCCCAGACCGATCTCGATGCCCAGCTCGCGTGCCCGCATGAGTCGTCCTCCTCTCACTCTCACCGCTCGCCCGTGCGAACGGTCGAGCCGCCGGAGTCCGGCGGCGGTCCCGTCGTTTCAGTCTCCCCCCTTCCTGCGCGACACCAACGCGAGCACATCCGTCTCCTCGCCCTTCTCCGACGGCGAGCAGCCTCTCGGCCGCCATCGGAGCCGGCTTGAACGGCCCGGCGGAGCCACGGTCACCTCTCTGCGTCGAGTGTCGTATGTTCCTGGGTATACCTTTGGCACTGCCGGCTGGTCGCACAAGCCTGCACTGACCGGGGAGGGAGAGATGCGAGAGGTCCACAAATGGGTCGTTGAAGACGCCGACGACAGAGAGCTGTTCTGGCCGAGCGAGGAGATGAAGAGACACGCCTGGATCGGCGACGCGTCGGTCTATGAACAGGCGGACACCGATCCGGTGGCGTTCTGGGCAGAGCGAGCGCGTGAGGGACTCGAGTGGTTCCAGCCATGGGACGAGACCTACAAAGAGGACCCGCCGTACTTCAAATGGTTCATCGGCGGCAAGCTGAACGCCAGCTACAACTGTATCGACAGACACGTCAAGACCTGGCGACGCAACAAGGCGGCGATCATCGGAGTCCGGGAGCCTGTCGGCGAACCGGCGAAGACGCTCACGTACCACGACCTCTATCGAGAGACCAACAAGTTCGCCAACGTCCTCAAGAGCCTCGGCGTCGGCAAGGGCGACCGGGTCAGCATCTACCTGCCCATGATCCCGGAGGCGCAGATCGCGATGCTCGCCTGTGCCCGCATCGGCGCGCCGCACAGTGTCGTGTTCTCCGCGTTCAGTGCCGACTCCCTCAAGGACAGGATCGAGGACGCCGGCTCCAAGGCGCTCGTGACATGCGACGGGTATTACCGTCGCGGCCACGCGGTGAACCTTAAGCGTAACGCCGACCAGGCGGTCGACGGAACGACCGTCGAGAACGTCGTCGTCTTCCAGCGCACCGGCCAGGAAGTGGACTGGGTGGAGGGCAGAGACCACTGGTGGCACGAGCTCATGGAGGAAGCGGAGCCCTACTGCGAACCGGAGGTGATGGACAGCGAGGACACGCTCTACGTCCTGTACACGAGCGGCACGACGGGCAAGCCGAAGGGGGTCATCCACACGACCGGCGGCTACATGACGCAGGCCTACTGGACGACGAAATGGGACTTCGACCTGCACGACGAAGACGTCTTCTGGTGCACCTCGGATATCGGCTGTGTGACGGGGCACACCTACAACGTCTACGGA
>CAZTMO010000011.1:9406-16937 GCA_964615105.1 uncultured Thermoleophilia bacterium | reverse complement strand
CAGCGCCGGTCCCGGGCGTCGCGTGTCGCCGGCCGGCTGCGCCTCGTCCGCCGGGCGCGCGCTCGCGCCGCCCACGGAGGTCACCTCGTCCAGGGCGCGCAAGAAGCCGGCGATGTCGGTGTTGTAGCCGCGCACGGCGCCGTCGTCGTCGACGACCAACGTGTTCACGGCCTCGGCGAGCGCCGCGTCGCGCTCGAGCCAGTCAAGATGGGGGATCACCGCCGCCTTGTGCGGGATCGTGACGTTGGCGCCGCGAAAGCCGAGGGCGCGCAGACCGCGTACCGCGTCGCCAACGCGCTCGGGCGCGACCGGCAGCGGGACGTAGGCGTAGTCAAGCTTCAGCGCCGCGAAGGCGGCGCCGTGCAGCGCCGGCGAGAGCGAGTGGCCGACAGGCCAACCCATGATGCCGACGAGACGTGTGCTCGCGCTCGGGCGATTCGTTGCGCAGACCGCGATGAGGCCCCCTCTCCGCGGCGGGCAGGCCGCCCGCAGGTCGTTCCGTGGTTGTTCGTCCCAGCCTGACCCACCTCCTGCCGCGAGGCAAGCGCGACCCAGGTGACGTTGCCGGAGCGGCGTCGGGTATGGCGTCGGCGCACCATGGCCAATTGACCAACATCCTGGCCAATTGGCCATGGTGCGCCAAGCCTGACCCCCGTGGGACCGCACCTCTGGATCGCCGGTGGCTACTCGCCGGCCTTGGCGTTCTGCGCTGCGCGCTCCTTGTCGCGGAGGAACTGGTCGTAGTCGCTCGACCAGTAGTGGCGGCCGCTGCCGTCGGCGCGGGCGACGTAGTAGAGGTAGTCGACCCGCGCCGGGTTCGCGGCCGCCTGCATCGCCTCCAGCCCGGGGTTGTTGATGGGCGTGGGGGTCAACCCGGCGTACTTGTAGACGTTGTACGGCGAGTCGACCTTGTAGTCGTCGTAGGTGAGCTCCGGCTTGCGCTCGCCGAGCGCGTACTGGATCGCGGCGTCGATCTGGAGCAGCATGCCTTCGCGGAGCCGGTTCCAGATGACCGCCGCCACCAGCTCGCGCTCGTCGGCGACGCGCGCTTCGCCCTCGATCAGCGAGGCGATGATCACGATGTCGTACTCGGTGAGGTTGGCCTTGCGGGCGCGCGTCACGTCGACCTTGTCGAGGTTGGCGCGCAGGGTCTCGAGCTGAAGCTCGATGAAGGCGCGCTCCTTGACCCGCGCCCGCACCTCGTACGTCGCCGGAAAGAGCAGCCCCTCGAGCGTCGTCCCCTTCGCATAGCCCTCGACCTGGACCGCCGGCGGGTCCTTCTCGGCGATCCTCGCGTAGCGCGCCGCGTCGAATCCGGGCACCGCCGCGGCGATACGCGCCGCCTGTTCCGCGACCGTCAGCCCTTCGGGCAGCGTGACGCGAATCGTCGGCGGCTTGGCCCCCTTGACGAGCACCGCCACGAGACCGTCGTACGGTTCGTTGACGCGCAGCTTGTAGGTCCCGGGCTTGAGGTCGTCCTCGTGGCCGTCGCGCTTGACCCTGTAAACGAAGAGGGTGGCGTGCGCGACGACGCCCTTCTCAGCGAGGACGGCGGCGATCTCCTTGAGCGACGAGCCCTCGGTGATCGTCACCGAGACCCGCGCCCCGACCTCGCCGGGCGAGAAGTAGTCGCGGACGGCGAGGGCGCCCAGCGCCGCGAGCACGAACAGGACGAGCAGGGCGAAGAGACGGCGACGCCCTCGACGCCGACGGCCGCGCCGGCCGTCGCGACCGTCGCGACCGTCGCGACCGTCACGACTGTCGCGAGCGCCCCCGCTGCCGCGCGAGGGTGCAACGTCGGGCGCCGGCCCGCGCTCGATCGGCGCCCAGTCGTCGGCCGGCGAGCCCGTCCGGTCCTCAGTCCCCGGCCGAGCAGGGCCTTGCGGCGTCGCGCGTGGTGCGCCGCGCGGAGCATCGCCCGGCGCGCCGGCCGGCGTACCGTACTTTCGGTAGCGCGGCTCGTCAGACATCGGCGCCCGCTCCGCGCGCGCGCAGGAAGTCCTCGAGGATCACGGCCGCGCCGCGCGCGTCCTCGGGCGCCCGCCCGCCGCGCTGCGCCGCGACCCTGGTCGTGAAGCGTTCGTCGTACGTCGTCACCGGCAGAGGCGTCGCGGCGGCGAGCCGGCGCGCGAAGGCGCGCGCCCTCGCCGCCTGCGCGCGCTCGCGTCCGTCGAGCGACACGGGAAGGCCGACGACGATCACGTCCGGGTGCTGCTCGGCGATCAGCGCGAGAAGGCGCGCGAACCCGGCATCGCCGTCCACCCGGGCGACCGTCTCCAGCGGCGTCGCCAAGGTGCCGGTCGCGTCCGAGACGGCGACCCCCGTCCGTGCGGCGCCGTGGTCGAGAGCCATCACGCGCATCGCCGGGGGCCCGTCGTCGCGTACCATGCCGGCGGCTCAGCCGCCCAGCAGTTCGCGCACCTTGGCCACGCCGGCCTCCAGCGCCGCCGGGATACCGGCGACGTCGGCGCCGGCGCCGCGCGCCAGCGTCGGCTTGCCGCCGCCCTTGCCCCCGACCGCCGACGTCATCGCCTTGAGGATCTCCTGGGCGTGGAGGCCGCGCCCGACGGCTTGGTCACTCAGCGCGACCACCAGCGCGGCGCGGTCGCCGAGGTCGGCGGCGAGCAGCGCGGCGGCCTCCGGCTCGCGCGCACGGATCACGTCGGCGAGAGTGAGGAGGTCGTCGGCCGCCTCTGCCTGCGCCCTGGCGGCCACGACCGGGACCCCGCGCACGTCGACCGCCGCCGCGAGCGCCTCGCGCAGCCGACCGCGCACCTCGTCGCTCTCAGCCGCCTTGAACTTCTTCTCGAGCTCCGCGCGCTCGACGACGAGCTTCGCCACGGCCGCCGAGACACGGTCGGGCTTGACGCCAAGCTCGTCGGCCAGCCCCGCGTACGTCTGCTCGAGCTCGCGGTAGTGCTCGATCGCGGCGGCCGAGGTGATGGCCTCGATGCGCCGCGTGTTGGCGCCCACCGACTGGCTGGCGGTGATCTTGAAGAGGCCGATCTGCGAGGTCGAGGAGACGTGGGTGCCGCCGCAGAGCTCGCGGCTGAAGTCGTCGATCTCGAGGACGCGCACGGACTCGCCGTACTTCTCCTCGAAGAAGGCGAGGGCGCCGAGCTCGGAGGCGTACTCGCGCGTGGTCACGAACGGACGCACGTGGTGGTTCTCGACGATACGCCGGTTGACGAGCTCCTCGATCTGGCGCAACTGCTCCGCCGTCGGCGCCTGCCGCGTCGAGTAGTCGAAGCGCAGCTTGTCCGGCGAGACCATGGAGCCGGCTTGCCGCACGCCTTCGCCGAGCACGATGCGCAGCGCGTTGTGCAGAAGGTGCGTCGCGGTGTGGTTGCACGCCGTCTGGTGGCGACGCACCGAGTTGACCATCGCCTTGGCGCGCTGGCCGGCATGCACTTCGCCCTCCGTCGCCCGGGCGACGACGACCTGGTCGCCGACGAAGCGCACGACGTCCTCGACCTCGAGCTTGCCGGACTCGGTGTGAATCCAGCCGCGGTCGGCGACCTGGCCGCCACCTTCGGCGTAGAACGGTGATTCATCCAGCTTGACGGCGAGGCGACCGTCGCCGAGGTCGCCGAGAGCGTTGACGACGGTGAAGACCTCGAGGCGCTCGTAGCCGACGAACTCGGCGGGCTTGTCGGCATGGGCCGCCTGGAAGTCCTCGAGCGCGCCCGGTCCGGCGCCGAAGGCTCCCGCCTTCTGCGCCGCGCGGGCGCGCTCGCGCTGCTCCTCCATGAGGCCTCCGAAGCGCTCCTCGTCGACGCTCATGTCGGCCTCGGCGGCGATCTCGCGCGTCAGGTCGAACGGAAAGCCATACGTGTCGTGGAGCTCGAACGCGACCTCGGCCGGCAGCTCGGCGCCGGTGTCGCGCGCGCGGCGCAGGGCCTCCTCGAGGATCCCCATGCCCTGCTCGAGCGTGCGCCTGAAGCGGACCTCCTCGTCATCGACGACCCTGTGGATCTCGTCCCGCTGCGCAACGAGCTGCGGGTAGGCCTCGCCCATGAGGTCGACCACCTCGTCGGTGAGGATCGCGAGGAAGGGCTCCCGCACGCCGATGCCCACGCCCTGCTGCACGGCGCGACGGATGATGCGCCGCAGCACGTAGTCGCGACCCTCGTTGCCGGGGAGCACGCCGTCCATGACGAGAAAGGCGGCGCCGCGCGCGTGCTCGGCCATGGTCTGGAGCGCGCGCACGGTCGCGTCCGAGCCCCCTGGGTCGACCCCCGCGAGCTCGGCGCCGCGGGCGATGAGGGGCGTGAACAGGTCGGTCTCGAAGACCGTGACGACGCCCTGCAGCACCGCAGCGATGCGCTCGAGGCCCATACCCGTGTCGATGCTCGGCCGGGGCAGCGGGGTCAGGGCGCCCTTCTCGTCCATGTCGTACTGGGGGAAGACGAGGTTCCAGTACTCCATGAAGCGGTCGCAGTCGCAGCCCGGCGCGCACTCCGGCCGTCCGCAACCGACGTCGGAGCCCATGTCGAAGTAGAGCTCCGAGCAGGGCCCGCACGGCCCCGCGGGCCCCACGGGCCCCCAGAAGTTGTCGCCGCGGCCGAGGCGCACGATGCGCTCTTCGGGGATCCCGTTGCCCGTCCACAGCGCCACAGCCTCGTCGTCGGCCGGCACTGAGTCGTCGCCGCCGAAGACCGTCGCCCAGATGCGCGCGCGATCGATGCCGAGCTCGCCCGAGAGCTCGAGGGCCCACGCGATGGCCTCTTTCTTGAAGTAGTCGCCGAACGAGAAGTTGCCCAGCATCTCGAAGAACGTCAGATGCCGGGCGGTCTTGCCGACGTTCTCGATGTCGTTGGTGCGAAAGCAGCGCTGCGCGCTGGTCATGCGCAACGAGGGCGGCGTCTCGACGCCGAGGTAGTACGGCTTGTACTGCTGCATGCCGGCACTGGTGAAGAGGACGGAGGGGTCGCCCGCGGGCACCAGGCTCGCGGGCTCGCCCACGAGGTGCCCGCGGGCGACGAAGAACTCTCTGAAGCGGTCACGGATCTCGGCAGCGTTCACGGCAGGTCTGTCCTTCGCGTCGCGTCGTCAGGGGGTCGGGCGCCGGAGCCGGTACCCTCGCTCCGGCGCCGCTACTCGCCGCGGTCGGCGAGCAGCGAGGGGTCGGGGTTGTCGAGGTCGCCGATCTCCTCGCGGAGCTTCTCGAGCGAGCGGCGAATGAGGCGCGAGACGTGCATCTGCGAGATGCCGACCCGCTCGGCGATCTGGCTCTGCGTGAGCCCCTCGAAGAAGCGCAGGTGGAGGATGTAGCGCTCGCGCTTGTCGAGCTTCGCGAAGCCCGGGGCGAGGGTCGTGCGGTCCTCCATGGTCTCGTACTCTTCCTCCTCGCCGCCAAGGTAGTCGATGAGCCCGGCGTCCTCGTCGCCGCCCTCGCCGTTCGGCGAGGCTTGCAGCGAGACGGAGTTGTAGGCCTGGCTCGTCTCGAGCGCCTCGAGCACTTCTTCGGGCGTGGCGCTTGCCGCCTCGGCGATCTCGTTGATCGTCGGCGCGCGCTGCAGCTTGGGCACCAGCTCGTCGATCACCTTGTTCAGGCGGATGTTGAGCTCCTGGAGGCCACGGGGCACGCGCACCGACCAGCCCTTGTCGCGGAAGTAGCGCTTGATCTCGCCGACGATGTTCGGCGTCGCGTACGTCGTCAGCTCGACGCCGCGCTCGAGGTCGAAGCGGTCGATCGCCTTGATGAGCCCGATCGCCCCGACCTGGACGAGGTCGTCGAAGTGCTCGCCGCGCGAGGCGTAGCGACGGGCGAGCGACCGTACCAGCGGGAGGTACATGGTGATGAGCTGCTCGCGCGCCTTGCGGTCGCCGTACAGGTGGTAGCGCCGCAGGAGGTACTGGTCGAGCTTGTCGGACTCGTCGCGGCCGCGACCCTTGGTGTCGGGCCGGGGCGGGCCGACGCGCTCGCCCTCGCCTTCGTCGTCGTCGAGCGGCCGGCCCTGCCCGGGCAGGGCCTCGAGGTCGAGCGGGTCCTTCGCCCTGTGATCGTCGCGCGGCGTCAAGCAGGATCCCCCGGCGCCTTGACCAGAACGACGCGGTATGACCCGTCGTCGGGGTCGATGAGGACATCGTCGCAGGTCATGTGCAGCACGCGGCACAGGTCGACGCACGCCGCGCCTGACCGGGACGGCAAGACGCGCTCGCGCAGCGCCGCCGAGGTGAACGGACCGGCGACGAAGCGCAGGGCGCCGTGGTCGACGCGCAGCTCGACGCCGAAACGCGGCGCCTCGTCGGCGTCGACCGCGGCGAGAAAGAGCTGCTCCGTCGCGAGGAGGAAGTCGTCGAGCTGGTCCATCGAGAACTCGAGGCGCGCGAAGAGCCCTCCGAGCACCATGCGTATCGGAGAGAAGGCGGAGCGGGCCGCCGCTACCTCGAGGCGGATCGTGTCGGCCATGACGGACCTCAGACCGCGGCCGGCCCGGATCCGGAGGGCGACGCTGCAGGTCCCTCCGACTCCGGTGCGGCGGGGGTCTCGGGAGCCGATGCCGCGAACGGGACCGGCGCCACAGGCCCGGATGGCGACGGACCCGCCGCCTGGAGCTGCAGCGCGAGCTCGGCGTCGCGGCGGCGCGCCGCCGCCCTGCCCTTCTCAACGGCCTCGGCGGCGCGCCGGCGCGCCTCGGTCGACACGCGCTGCATCTCACCCGGGAGCTGCCTGACGATCTCGAGGTAGCTCGCCCCGGTGCATGTCTTGCGCCGATGGACGTAGTACGCGAGCCCGGCGCCGGTCACGACGACGGCGCTCACGAACGATCCCAGCAGTCTCATTCCGACGTGCCTTCCTGCTCACCACGCTTGAAAAACGAACCCACGGCCTCGCTCACGCCGGCGCTGAAGGCGGCCGCCTTGCGCGCCGGCGCCGTGACGGCGCCCTCGACGGCCCCCGCCATGCGGTCGACCTTCTCGGTCATCTGCGACACGTCCTTGGTGATCTCACCGACGTTGGCGAGCGAGACGTTGACCTCATCGAGCGTCTTGCCGGCCTTGCCGATCAACGGTAGCGCTTCTTTGTCGACGTCGGCGAGCACCTGCTCGACACGCCCCATGGCCTTGCCCGCCTTGAACAGGGCGTAGGCGGCGGCGATCGCGACGAGGATGAAGAAGAACGCGGCCGCGTAGCGCAGCGCGAGCGAGGGCGTGCTCATGGCGACGACGTCAAACATGGACTCCATGCGTCTCTCCTCCCGGCGAACGGCGACAGGGATTGAAGCTACGAGACACTATCATACTCCCGCCATAGGGCCGCGAGGACGTCGCCCGCGAGCGGCGGCGACGGTGCCCGCGCCGACGACCGCGTCGCCGCGGTAGAAGACCGCCGCCTGGCCGGGCGCCGGCGCGGCGAAGGGCGCCGCCAGGCGCACGAGCGCCTCTCCGGGCGCGGTCGCCGGCCCGGCTTCGCCGAACGAGGCCACATCGCTGATCTCGTCAAGCGCGGTCGCCGGCACGACCTCAGCGACGGGGACCGCGGCCGAGCGGTAGCGAAGCTGGACGGACAGCGGCCCCGGCGGAA
>CAZTMO010000011.1:0-9306 GCA_964615105.1 uncultured Thermoleophilia bacterium | reverse complement strand
CGCCGAGCACGTGACCCCGGCGGTCGACGATCGGCCCCGGTCGTGGCTCCACACCACGCTGCTCGAGGAACTTCCGATAACCCTCGAGAGCGAAGCACACCTCCTGGCTCTCGGGCTGCTCCGCCGCCGCGAGACCGGCCGCCCGTGCCGCCTCGCGCACCTCCGTCTTGGTCATGTCGCCCAGCGGGAACTCGAGGCGCGCCAGGATCGCCGGAGGGACCATGGCGAGCATGTACGACTGGTCCTTGGCGCGGTCGGCGGCGCGCGCCACGAAGGGCCGCGTCTCACGCCCGCCGCCCAGCCCCGATGCATCGTCCGACGCATCCTCCGCCGCTTCGCCCTCGCCTGCGCGCCAGGGAGCGCCGTCACGCGCCACGAGACGCGCGTAGTGCCCGGTGGCGACGCGCGCCAGGCCCAGCTCGTCGGCAAGGTCGACGAGCGCCGCCAGGCGCTCGGGGTTGCAGCGCACGCACGGGTTCGGCGTCTCGCCGGCGAGGTAAGCGGCGACGAACGGCTCGACGACCGTGCGTGCGAAGCGCGCCCGCTCGTCGAGCACATGGAGCCGCACCCCGCAGCGGTCGGCCGCAGCCTTCGCGCGCGCGATCGCCGTGGCGCCGCAGCAACTGCGGGGGTCGTCGCCCGGCCACAGCTCGACGATCGCCGCCTCGACCCTGCCGCCGGCTGCGGCCGCCCGCAGGAGCGCCACCGAGCTGTCGACGCCGCCGCTGAGGGCGACGAGGACGCCGTCGTCAGTCGTCGCCCGCCTCCACGTCACGCTCCCGTCCGCCGTCCGCCTCCCCGTCACGCTCGTCCCCCTGTCCGTCGGGGAGCCTGCCGACGATGGCCTCCACCTCGTCCGCGCGACCGTTGCGCGTGAGGTAGTCTGCGATCGCGACGTGCAAGGCGTCGGCGGCGAGCAGCGAGCAGTGCAGCTTCTGCGGGGGCAGACCGCCCAGGGCGTCGGCGACGGCCTGGTTCGAGACCGCGGCGGCCTCGGCAAGCGTCTTCCCCATCACCATCTCGGTGATCATGCTCGAGCTCGCGACGGCGGCGCCGCAGCCGAAGGTCTTGAACTTGACGTCGGTGATGGTGTCGTCGACGACCTTGATGGTGATGTGCATCAGGTCGCCGCACACGGGGCTCCCGTAGTCGCCGACCCCGTCGGCGTCGGGGATCTCGCCGACGTTGCGAGGGTTGTTGAAGTGGTCCATGACGAGCTCGGTGTACACGGGTCACGCTCCGGCGTGGTAGAGGGGGCTCATGGCGCGCAGCTTGGCGACGATCGGCGGGAAGACCTCGAGGAAGCGGTCCACGTCGGCGTCGGTGTTGTCGTGGCCGAGGGTGATGCGGATGCTGCCGTGCGCCTCGACGGCGCCGTAGCCGAGGGCGAGAATGACGTGCGACGGCTCGAGGCCGCCGCTGGCGCAGGCCGAGCCGCTCGAGACCATGATCCTCGCCCGGTCGAGCTGCAGGAGCATCGCCTCGCCCTCGACGTAGCGGACGGTGAACGCCGCGTTACCGGGCAGGCGCTCGGTCCGGTGTCCGAGATAGTCGACCTCGGCCACCGCGTCGAGCACGCCGGCGGCGAGCCGCTCGCGCAGTGCGACGAGCCGCTGCGTGCGGGCGGGCATCTCCGCGACGGCGAGTGAGAGGGCCGCGCCCAGCCCGACGATTCCGGGGACGTTCTCGGTGCCCGAGCGCAGGCGGCGCTCGTGACCGCCGCCGTGGATGACGGGACCGATGCGGACGCCACGGCGGACGTAGAGCGCCCCGACGCCCTTGGGGCCATAGAGCTTGTGCCCCGAGAGGCTCAACATGTCGACGCCCAGCGCCGCGACGTCGACGGGCAGCGCGCCCACCGCCTGCACGGCGTCGGTGTGGAAGAGCGCCCCGTGGTCGTGGGCGATCCGGGCCAGCTCGGCGACGGGCTGGACCGTCCCCACGACGTTGTTGGCGAACATCACGGACGCCAGCCGCGTCTCCGGCCGGAAGGCGCGCTCGTACGCGTCGAGGTCGACGAGACCGTCGCGGTCGACCGGGACGTGCTCGACGGCCCAACCCTGCCGGGCGAGCGCCTTCGCCGTCTCGAGGACGGCCGCGTGCTCGATCGCGCTGACGACGAGGTGACCGGGCTCGAGCGCGGCCAGACAACCCGTCAGCGCCAGGTTGTCGGACTCGGTGCCCCCGGCGGTGAAGACGATCTCGCGCTCGTCGGCGTTGAGGGCCGCGGCGACGGCGGCGCGCGCCGCTTCGACGGCGCGCCGCCCCTCGCGGCCCAGCGCGTGCAACTCGGACGGGTTGCCGTAGCGTTCGCCGAAGTACGGGAGCATCGCCTCGACGACGCGTGGGTCGACCGGCGTCGTGGCGGCATGATCGAAGTAGATCTCTCTCACGGCCGGACCCCTTCCGCCGCGAGGTCCGCGAGGCTCACCCCTTCGAGCGCCTGTTGAACGGCATCGTCGAGGCGGCGCCAGACGACCCGCGACGCGCAGCCGTCGGCACGCACACAGGAGCGGTCCGAGCCGACGCAGTCGACGAAGGTCAGCGGGCCTTCGAGCGCGGTGACGACGTCGTAGACGGCGACGCGCTCGGGAGGACGGGCCAGGGCGTAGCCGCCGCTCGCCCCACGCGTCGCCTTCACCAGGCCCGCCTCCCGGAGTCGCGCCAGGATGCGCTCGAGGAACGGTCCGGGGATCGCCTCGCTGGCGGCGATCTCGGCCAGCGGCACCGGTCGGCGCTCCTCCCTGCCGGCAAGGTACACCATCGCCCGCAGGCCGTACTCGGTGCGTGAGGTGATCTTCATTCCGCGTCCCGCTCCTCGTCCGCGCCCGGGTTCGGGACGTCTCTCAGCCGCGCCGCGAATCCCAACTACCATGGTCGGGATTATTCTACCACGCCGAGGAGAGGGGGAGATGCGCGATTCGCGGTGCGACGCGCCGCGGCCCTGGGTGCGCGCTCTGCCGGGCGGCGCGCCGCGGCCCTGGGTGCGCGCTCTGCCGGGCGACGCGCCGCGGTCTTACTGGTCGCGCAGCGCGTTGGCGACGACCTGCTCCATCACCTTCTGGCCGATCCAGCCGGTGTAGAGCTGCGCCACGGTACCGTCGGCCTTGATGACGACGAGCATGGGCGGTGCGTTGACCTTGAGCTGGGTGAGCAGGTCGCCGAGTTCCTTGACCTTGCGCGCCTCGAAGTTGAAGAACGAGCCCTGCGACCGATAGATCGCCCTGACCTTGTTGAAGCTGGCCAGCATCTCTTCGTCGGCCGACGCCCCGCGCACGTAGACCAGCAGGATGACGCCCTTCTGACCGTCGAGCGCCTTGGTGATGAACTTCGGGGTCTCGCCGGTGGGCTCGAGCTTGAGCGGCTGGTAGCCCGTGATGCCGTAGCTTCCGGCCTTGTCGTAGTCGGTCTGGGCGCCGGCGGCCGTGGGCGTCGCGCCGTCTTCGGCGAAGACGCGGATGGCGGTGACGCCGGCGAGGATCGCGAGGCCGCATACGAGCACGAGCACGACCGCGATGAGGAAGGACCGGTTACGCGTAACGATTCCCATGCTCGCCCTCCAGGGAGTATGGCTCCACCTTGCCGTGCTCGCTAGATTCTCGAACCTGCTCTCGCAGGTGGGTGCTCACTCGACACATCCACGGACGAGCCGAAGCTGAGCTCCCGATGTGTTCGTGTTGGCTCGAGAATGTCACGAGGCCACGCACAAGGTCGAGCCGCGCCATCCTAGCAAACGCCGATTCATTCAACAAATCTTTCGGCAACCCTGCGCAGAGCTTGAGTGCCGGGTGTCGCCAGAGAGGATGCGAGGAGGCTGAGTGGGTCCGAACCGGGGCGCCGATCAGCCGAGGCGGAGACGCAGCTCCTTGAGCTGCGCGGCGCTGACCTCGCCCGGCGCCGCCGTCATCGGATCGCTGCCCGACGCCGTCTTGGGAAAGGCGATGACGTCGCGGATCGAATCCTCGCCGGTCATGAGCATGACGAGGCGATCGAGGCCGAGACCGATACCGCCGTGCGGCGGCGCGCCGTGCTCGAGGGCCTCGAGCATGAAGCCGAAGGCGCTTTGGATGCGCTCGTCGTCGAGGCCCAGCGCGCGCAGGACGGCGCGCTGCACCTCGGGCCGGTGGTTGCGCAGCGACCCCGAGCCGAGCTCGTGACCGTTGAGCACGAGGTCATACTGGGCGCCGTAGACCTTCAGCGGGTCGGACTCGAGCAACGGGAGCGTCTCGGGCGTCGGCAGACTGAAGGGGTTGTGGCCGTAGGTAAGCCGCCCCGTCTCCTTGTCGATCTCGAAGAGGGGGAAGTCGACGACCCAGGGCGGGGCCCAGCGCCGCGACGGGGCCGGCGCGAGCCGCGCGATGAGCTCGGCGCGCAGCGCGCCGAGCACGGGCGCGGCCACGCCGGCCCCGTCCGCGGCGAAGACGATCAGGTCGCCCGGCTCCGGCGCGGTACGCTCGACCACGGCGCCCTGCTCGGCCTCCGAGAGGAACTTGACGACGGGGCCGCGCAAGGCGCGCCCTTCCTCGACGTACAGGTAGGCCATTCCCCTGGCGCCGTTCGCCTTGGCGACCTCGGTGAGCGCGTCGATCTGCGCCCGCGAGAGCGCCGCAGCGCCGCGGGCGCAGATCGCGCGCACGCAACCGCCGGCGTCCACGGCGCCGCGGAACACCTGGAACCCGCTGTCAGTGAACACGTCGCTGAGCTCGACGACCTCGAACCCGTAGCGCAGGTCGGGCTTGTCCGACCCGTAGCGCAGCATCGCCTCGTCGTAGGTCATCACCGGGAACGGGGCCTCGAGCGGATCGCCGACCGCCTCGAACATCGCCGTGAAGAGGCCCTCGATGAGGGCGCGGATCTCGTCGGTCCCCATGAACGAGACCTCGAGGTCGATCTGCGTGTGCTCGGGCTGGCGGTCGGCGCGCAGGTCCTCGTCGCGGAAGCAGCGCGCGATCTGGTAGTAGCGGTCGACGCCCGCCACCATGAGGATCTGCTTGAAGAGCTGCGGCGACTGCGGCAGGGCGTAGAAGCGGTGCGGCTGCAGTCTGACCGGGACGAGGAAGTCGCGGGCGCCCTCGGGCGTCGACTTCGTCAGCACCGGCGTCTCGATCTCGAGGAAGCGCTGCTCGTCGAGGTATGTCCTCGCCGCCTGCACGACGGTGTGACGCAGGACCATGTTGGCGAGCATCGAGGCGCGCCGCAGGTCGAGATAGCGGTACTTGAGGCGCAGCGTCTCGTCCACCTCGCCGCCTGCGGCGGCCTCGATCTCGAACGGCGGCGTCTTCGCCTCGTTCAGGACCTCGAGCGCGGCGACCCGGACCTCGATCTCGCCCGTCGGCAGCGTCGGGTTCACGGTCTCGGCGCTGCGCGCGACGACCGTGCCGCGAACGGCGAGCACGTACTCGGGGCGCACCGCCTCGCCGAGAGCATGCGCCTCGGGAGCCTCGGAGGGATCGAGCACGAGCTGCGCGAGGCCGGAGCGGTCGCGCAGGTCGATGAAGATGAGATTGCCGTGGTCGCGGCGGTGCGCGACCCAGCCGGCAAGGCGGACCTCGCGGCCGACGTCGCTCGGGCGCAGCTCGCCGGGATACGTGTCGCGCAGGCTCACGCGCCGCCTCCCGGGCCCGCATCCGCGGCGGACGAACGAGCGCCGCGTCGAGGCGCGACCGCGGTCGAAGGGCGATCGGGACGATCGGGCGCTCCGGCGGCGTCGGCGCCCTCGGAGTGTCGCGCGAGCCACGCCGCGAGCCCGGCGGCCGCCACGTCCTCTTCCCCGCCCCCCGCCAGACTCCTGACGCGCACCAGGTCCGGCGGCAGCTCCTCGAGGCCGAGGAGAACGGCGTAGGCGGCGCCACTACGTCCCGCCTGCTTGAGCTGGCCCTTGACGCTGCGCGCGGCGAGGTCGAGATCGACGCCGAGCCCGGCGCGGCGCAGCTCCTGCGCCAGCACGAAGGCGTCACCGCGGTGTTCGTCGGCGAAGGCGACGACGAACGCCGCCGGGGCCGTGACCGGCGCCTCGCGCTCGCCCATCGCCAGGGCGATGCGCTCGAGACCCGAACCGAAGCCCACGCCGGGCGTGGGCGGGCCGCCGATCTGCTCGACCAACCCGTCGTAGCGCCCTCCTCCCCCGACGCCGCTCTGGGCGCCGAGCCGGTCCGAGACGAACTCGAACGTCGTGCGCGTGTAGTAGTCGAGGCCGCGCACGAGACGGAAGTCGACGCGCGGGTCGAGGCCTGCCCGGCACAGCAGCTCGAGCACGGCGTCGAAGTGCGCGCGGCACTCCGGACAGAGATGCGCGTCGATGTGCGGCGCCTCGTCGAGCACCGCGCGGCACGTCTCGACCTTGCAGTCGAACGTGCGCAGCGGGTTCAGCTCGAGGCGCTCACGGCAGTCAGCGCAGAGCTCTTCGTCATGGCCGCGCAGGTAGTCGCGCAGCCGGGCGACGTAAGCCGGCCGGCAGGCCGCGTCGCCCATGCTGTTCACCGTGAGGCGCAGGCCGCCGATCTCGAGCTCGGCGAAGAGCTGGGCGAGCATGGCGACGATCTCGGCGTCGACCTCGGGGGTCGCCGAGCCGATCGCCTCCGCGCCCAACTGGTAATGCTCGCGGTAGCGCCCGGCCTGCGGCCGCTCGTAACGGAACATCGGGCAGTAGTACCAGACCTTCACGGGCTGCGGCCACTTGTGCAGCCCGTGCTCCACGTACAGGCGACAGATGGGGGCGGTGCCCTCGGGGCGCAAGGTCAACGAGCGGCCGCCCTTGTCCTTGAACGTGTACATCTCTTTGCGCACGATGTCGGTGGCCTCGCCGACGCCGCGCTCGAACAGGCCCGTCTCCTCGAACTCCGGGGTGACGACACGGCGATAGCCGTGGGCGTTGAAGACGCGCGCCGCCGTCGCGACCACGCGGTCGCGCAGCGCCGCCTGGTCGGGCAGCAGGTCGTACGTGCCTTTGGGCGCGCGCGGGCCGGTCACCAGTGGTGTCCGGGGTCGCGGCGCAACGGCGACAGGAACGGGTTGAGCGCCAGCTCCCGCCCGAGCGAGGTGTCGGGGCCGTGGCCGCAGTGCACCGCCGTGTCGGCCGGGAAGCGCCGCACCAGCGTCCTGACGGAGCCGAGGAGCACGTCCATGTCGCCGCCGGGAAGGTCGGTGCGGCCCACGCTGCCGTAGAAGAGCAGGTCGCCGGAGAAGAGGTGTCCCTCGAGAGAGAATGTGTACGAGCCCGGCGAGTGGCCCGGCGTCGGGATCGCCAGCGGGGCGAACGGCAGGTCGAGGGCCTGCTCGCCGGACAGCAGCACCGGATCCTCGACGGGCTCGATGTCGAAGCCGGCCATGGCGCCGAGGCCGCCGCCGGCCATCTGGCCGGCGTCCTGGGCGCCGATGTAGACGGGGATCGAGTAGTGCCGGGCGAGCGGCGCCACGCCGCCGAAGTGGTCGAAGTGGCCGTGCGTGAGGAGGACAGCCGACGGCGCGAAGCCGAGCTCGCCGAAGGCGTCGATCACGACCTCCGCCTCGTCGCCCGGGTCGATCACCAGGCCGGCGTCGGCCCCCACGACGAAGAAGCAGTTCGCCTGGAGCGGGCCGAGCGGCAGCGCGAAGACATCGAACGGTTCGGACATGACTCCCTCGAAGGACGGCGTTCGGCCGCTTACCCTACCAGACCCCCGCGCGGACCGTCGACCATGCCGACCGGCCTCAGGACGAGGGCGCGGCCGACCGACGGCGCACGCGCGGCCGGCCCGCCTGCGGCGGCCCGCGCGCCTACCCGACGATGCGGTAGGCGTCGTAGACGGTGTCGACGGCGCGGATGTTGGCGAGGATGTTGTCGAGCTGCCGCACGTCCCCCACCTCGATCGTGAAGCGGTCGCGCACGGCGCCGTCGGACAGGGTCTGCACCTGACCCGAGATGATGTTCACGCCCGAGTCGCCGAGCGTGCGCGCGACGTCCTCGAGCAGGTGGTTGCGGTCGAGCGCCTCGACCTGGATCTCGACCCGAAAGGCGAGGCCGCCGAGACCGTGCCAGCCGACCTTCGTGAAACGCTCGGGGTTCTTCATGAGGGCCCGGGCGTTCTTGCAGTCGCTGCGGTGGATGGTGACGCCCTTGCCGAGCGAGATGTAGCCGACGATGTCGTCCCCGGGGATGGGCTTACAGCACTTCGCCATGCGGACCATGATGTCGCTCATGCCTTCGACGGCGATGCCGAGCTCGCCCGAGAGCGCCTGCGGCTCCTCGGGCAACCGGCCCTCGCGATGCGGCAGCATCTCGGGCGGCGGCGTGGCCTCCTTCATGGTGCCGGCGCGCTGCATGACCTTGGTCGCCACGGACTTGACCGGCACCCGTCCCGAGCCGAGAGCCACGAAAAGGTCGTCGGGCCTGGCGAAGCCGACCTCTTTGGCGATCTGCGCGAAGACCTTCGACGAGATGATCTTGGCCGCCGGCAGGCCCTCGCGGCGCAGGGCGTCCTGGAGGAGCTCGCGCCCCGAGTGCTCCGAGTCTTCGCGCTGCTCGCGGCGGAAGTGCTGGCGGATCTTCTGCCGGGCGCGCGGGGTGACGACGAGGTCGAGCCAGTCACGCGACGGTCCGCGGCTCGATTTCGAGGTGATGATCTCGATGATGTCGCCGGAACGGAGCTTGTGGTGCAGCGGCACGATGCGCCCGTTGACCTTGGCGCCCACGGTGTGGTTGCCGACGTCGGTGTGGACGGCGTAGGCGAAGTCGATCGGCGTCGAGCCGGCGGCCAGGCTCTTGACGTCGCCCTTGGGCGTGAACACGAAGACCTCGTCCTCGAAGAGCTCGATCTTGAGGGTATCCATGAACTCGCGCGCGTCGCCGGTCGTCTCGGACTGCCACTCCATCATCTGCCCGAGCCACGCGAGCTTGTCCGGGTCGCGCTCGCCCTTCTCCTTGTAGAGCCAGTGCGCCGCGACCCCGAACTCGGCTGTCTGGTGCATGTCGAAGGTGCGGATCTGGATCTCGAGCGGCTTGCCCCCGGGTCCGATGACCGTCGTGTGCAGCGACTGGTACATGTTGAACTTGGGCATCGCGATGTAGTCCTTGAAGCGCCCGGGGATCGGCTTCCAGATCGCGTGGATGATGCCGACGGCCCCGTAGCAGTCTTTGACCGACTCGACGAGGACGCGCAGGCCCGTGAGGTCGAAGATCTCGTTGAACTCCTTGCCGCGGCGACTCATCTTCACGTAGATGGAGTAGAAGTGCTTGACGCGGCCGGTGATCTCGGTGCGGATGCCTGTGCGGCCGAGCTCGGCGCGCAGGAACTCGGCCGCCTCGTCGACGAAGTCCTCGCGGTCGGC
>CAZTMO010000010.1:0-17054 GCA_964615105.1 uncultured Thermoleophilia bacterium | reverse complement strand
CAGTGTGCCGCCGCACGCAGTTGAGCCTTGAGCGGTGTGCTGAAGCACACTGGCCGTAGGCGCTCCACGATGGCCCAGACAGTGGCGCCCGGCCAGCAAGCGAGTCATGAGCGCGAAGCGGCCACGCCGGGCCTGAGTCGCAGTTTGTCGCGTACAGCGAGGATGTCTGCTGCGTAGATTGCCATCCTGAGCTGGGTGAGATCATCCGTGTCTCGAAGGTCGACGCCGAGCAGTCGGTCCACGCGGGCGAGCCGTCGTACCAAGGTGTTGCGGTGGATGAAGAGCGCACGCGAGGTCGCGACGAGCGACCGGTCGAGCGCGAGGTAGGCGAGGAGCGTCTCGTAGAGCACACCGCCATCCCTGCAGTCATCGCTGAGGAGGGGCTCCACGAAACGGCGACGCAGGGCGACAAGGTGCTCCTCCGGGAGGGCATTGAGGGCCGTGTAGTGGAGGCCGAGGTCTTCGTAGCGAACGACCGGCGCGGGACTCTCAGCGGCGCTCGCGGATGACATGAGTGCCTGACGAGCGTGCGTATAGGCCTCGGCCACGAGGTCGACGCCTACCGCCGGCTCGGACACACCCGCCCGCAAGCGGCGAAGCTGCAATGACGAGGCCACCTGCTGGACCAGCCCACGAGCGAACTCGTCCACGTCGAGCAGCTCGTCGCCGATCCTCGTTCCGATGAGGATCACCAGGCAATCCGACTCCCACCCGGAAACGAAGTGCGCGTTGAGAGCGTCGAGGTACGCGTCGACCAACTGGACACCCCTGTCACGTAGCAGCTGGGCCGGACCAGACAGCGCGCAGCCGGCTTTGGGTGGAAAAGAGCCAGCGGCGAGGACGAGGCATCGCCACGGTTCCACGCCCACGATGCCGTGATGTGCGAGTCGCTCGGAGAGCTCCGAGGCTTGACCGTGGCCGAGGAGGAGTTCGTCCAGGAGAGAAGCCCGTGCGCGACGTAAACGCCCGATCCCGCTGTGTTCCGCCAACACTTGGATCTCGAGCAGCGTCCGCGCGAATGTCATGGTCCGCTCGACCCATGTTGCCGCTCCGGCCCGGGTGGGAAGCATGGCGACTAGCACCCACTCGAGGCCGCCGTGCAGCCGGACTTCGTACATGTGTACATCGAGGCCGTCGTGGCGCACGAGGGTCGGCGACGGTATCGATCCTCTGGTCGCCGTATAGAGTTCCCACGCGAGAGTGGTCTCGCCCACTCGGGTGGGCAACGCGTCGCCGGCGAAATGCATCTTGATGCCGCCGCGCCAATCGAAAAGGACAATCTCGGCGCCGAGCAGATCGGCGAGCCGACGACCGATGTCGTCCATCCCTCCGTCTCGTGCCATGAGTTCTGCCAAGGATTGATGGATCGACATGGTGCGTTGAAGCGCGTACAGGTCTGCGGACGAAATGATGCTGTAGGCCCAGCGCAGGACCTGGTGAAACGGCAGGCCGCCACTCAGTCGCAGCAGAGGGAACCGCAACTCGTCGGCGGTCGCGATCATCGTCTCGGGGACTTCGGTCCAGTACGGTGCCATCGCTAGGCCAAGTCCCGACTTGCCCGAGGCGTGAAGGTTGCGAATGAGCACAGCTCCTGCACCAAGTTCGCGGCGCAGCGTCATGCCGGAGGTCAGCAAGAACCCGGCCGGACCCATCCAAGGAATCGGGTCCTCGAGCTCCGAGACTGTCACGCTCTCGATTGCGTTGGAGAGCCCACAGACACCCCCGGCCGGGACCACTCGTGGCGAGAACGTGTCGACAAGATCTTGGACGCGAAGGGCGCTGTCACCGTGGTCCACCTCGACCTCCGTGCCTCGGGGATGTACGGAAGGACCTTCCTTTGAAGGCTATCAGGTGCGACTGCACACTTCTCGGTCCTGCTGCTGCACCCTAAACTTGGGATGCTCGCCAGCCGCGGCGAGCAGGCAAGAACGGCCGGGCTACCGCTTCAGGCCATCGTTCAGTGCCCTGCGGTGCCGCACGCCTCGGCCGTGACAGCTCCAAGTGACTGGGGGACAGGAATGACCAAGGACGGCATGGGGCAGTCCGTGCGCCGACTGGACGGCTCCTACACCCGGCGCGACTTCATGAAAGGGGCGGTCCTGCTCGGCGCCACCGTGGCCATTGGCGGTCCGTTGGCCGCCTGCGGGAGCGACGGCGGTTCGCCTGCTGCGTCGCCGTCAGCCTCAGGGCTGGTCCGCAAGACCGGAGGCCGATTGCGCGTCGGCATCGGCGGGGGCTCCACAAAGGAGACGGTGGATGCTCACCAGATTTGGGGATACCCAGACCAAGCTCGCTGCAACTCCCTTTACGACATGCTCTACCAGTTCGATCCGGCCACTCTGAGACCGATGCCCATGCTGGCTGAGTCGGCCGAGGCCGAAGATGCGTCGGGCACATCCTGGATCATCAAGCTCAAGCCCGATGTCACGTTCCATGATGGCAAGACGCTTGACGCCGACGACGTCATCTTCAGTCTGCAGCGGATCCTCGATCCGGACACCGGCTCGAGCGCCGCGACCACCATCGCCACCGTCGATCCCAAGAAGCTCGAGAAGCTCGACGACCTGACCTTGCGCGTGGGGATGGTGAAGGCGAACGCGATCTTCACTGAGGCCCTCGCAGAGATGCGCGTCAAAATCGTGCCGGTCGGCTACGACCCCAGCAAGCCTGTTGGAACGGGACCCTTCAAGTACGACAAGTTCGTGCCCGGCGAACGCAGTCTGTTCATCGCCAATCCCGACTACTTCGGCGAAGGCCCCTATGTCGACGACGTGGAGGTCATCGACTTCACGGACGACACTTCGCGCATCAACGCTCTGCTCAGCGGTGCGGTGGATGTCATTGCGCAGGTGCCTCGCGCCCAGGCGGAGGCCGTCAATGGGACGCCCGGGTTCAAGGTGGTGCGCACCGAGTGCGGCAACTGGGACCCGTTCGACATGATGGTTGACCGCCCGCCCTTCGAGGACGAGCGCATGCGCCAGGCGTTCCGGCTGATGTTCGACCGCAAGGAGTTGGTCAAGCTGGCCATCGCGGGCTACGGTCGCATTGCGAACGACATGTACTCACCCTACGACCCGGGCTACCCTTCCGACTTGCCTCAGCGCGAGCAGGATCTCGACCAAGCCAAGGCGCTGCTCAAAGAGGCCGGCCAGGAAGGCCTCTCGCTGGAGCTCGTCACGTCGGCGATGGATGACGGCCTCGTTGAGGCCGCGCAGGTCTTCGCCGAGCAGGCCAAGGGGGCGGGCGTCAAGATCAGCATCAAGAAGGTGGACGAAGCGACCTACTGGGACCAGTACTACATGGACACGCCGTTCACCAACGAGTACTGGAGTACGCGCAACTACCTGATGCAGGCGAACCTGTGCACGGGCAAGAAGGCGCAGTGGGACGTCACGAAGTGGCACGACAGCGAGTGGCAGGCGCTCGTCGACGAGGCGTGGAAGACCGTCGACGACGCAGCCCGGAACGAGCTTGTCAAGCAGGCGATGACAATCGAGTACGAGCGTGGTTCGTATGTCGTGTGGGGCTTCAAGGACATGCTTGACGGCCAGAGCGAGAAGATCGTCGGGCTGGTCGGCGACAAGGGCGGCAACCCGCTCAACGACTTCAAGTACAACGTGCTGAGCTTCGCCTGATGCGTGCGCTGGGGCCCCGGCCCCTCTGACGGGCGCCGGGGCCCCGCCGCCGCGATACCGCGAGAGACGGGGAGAGACTGTCCATGGCACTGGCAAGACTCGTGCTGCGACGCATCCTGCTCGGCGTGATCACGCTGTGGCTCGTGTCGGTCGTCGTCTTCGCGGCGACGCAGGCACTTCCCGGCGACGCCGCGCGCGCGATCATGGGGCAGCAGGCGACTCCTGAGCGTCTGGAGATGCTCCGCGCCAAGCTCAAGCTTGATCGCCCGGTCGTCGAGCAGTACGCAGACTGGATCGGCGGAGTGGTCAAAGGCGACTTGGGTGATTCGCTTGCTCTGCATGAGGTCAGCGTCGCGTCGGTGATCACGTCGCGGGTCACGAACTCGTTGTTCCTTGTCACGACTGCCGCGGTCATCGGTATCCCGCTGTCGATCGTCGTCGGTGCGCTGAGCGCACGATGGCGAGATAGTTGGTTCGATCATTCGATGTCCGTTGTCACGCTGGCGCTGGCGTCGCTTCCCGAGTTCGTTCTCGGCGTCGGTCTCATCCTGTTGTTCGCCACGAGCGTGCTCCAGCTCTTCCCCGCGGTCTCGCCGATCTCCCGCGAGGATCCGCTCTGGCAGCAACTCGACATGATCTTTCTGCCGGCGTTCACGCTGGTGCTCGCGGTCGCACCGTACATCACGCGCATCCTGCGTGCCTCGATGATCGAGGTCCTCGAGAGCGAATACGTCGCCATGGCGCGCCTCAAGGGCATGCGTGAGCGCCGCGTCCTGTCGAGACATGCGCTGCCGAACGCTCTCGTCCCGACGATCCAGGGCACCGCGCTACAGCTCGCGTGGCTTGCCGGCGGTATCGTCGTGGTCGAGTACCTGTTCGGCTTTCCCGGCATCGGCCAGGCGTTGGTCCAGGCGGTCGAGAATCGCGACATCCCTGTGATCCAGGCGCTCACACTCCTGATCGCGGGGGTCTACGTGCTGACCAATCTCGCTGCCGACATCCTGACGATTCTGGTCACACCCCGACTCAGGACGGGACTGCGATGAGCGACCGCGGATCCGCGAGCGGTGGCGTGACAACGGCCTCGCCGGGAGCGCCCCTCTCCATCGAGCGCCAGTGGGTGCGCATCGCGAAGGACACGCTCCGCTATGGGCGTACGCGGGTCGGCATGGGCCTCTTCGGGTTCATCCTCATCGTGGCAATTCTCGGTCCGGTGGTGGCGCCGCACACCGCGTCGGAATTCGTCGGTACGCCGTTCCAGGCGCCGACTGGCGACGTGTTGCTCGGCACGGACAACCTCGGGCGCGACGTGCTGTCGCGCGTCCTGCACGGTGGTTGGTCGGTGTTATCGCTGTCGACCTCCGCCACCGTGATTGGCATGGCGCTCGGGGTGACGCTCGGGTTGATCGCGGGGTACGCGAGTCAGTGGGTCGACGAGATGCTGATGCGCCTGCTCGACGTGCTCCTGGCTTTCCCCACGATCGTCTTCGTCCTCCTCATTGTCTCGATCGAGGGCCCGAAGCTGTGGCTCATCGTGCTCGCCGTCGGCATAGGTCACGCGCCGCGCGTGGCCCGCGTGGCGCGTGGGGCCACGCTCGAGGTGGCCGAGAACGACTACGTCAAAGCCGTTGAAGCACTGGGCGTGCCTCGGTGGCGGATCCTATTCGGCGAGATCCTTCCGAACATCACCAGCCCGCTGCTCGTCGAGTTCGCTCTTCGGCTCGCGTACTCGGTGGCGATCATCGCCGCCCTGAGCTTCCTCGGTTTCGGCGTCCAGCCGCCAGCGGCCGACTGGGGTCTCATGATCAACGAGAACCGTATCGGCATCTCGATACAGCCTTACGCGGTCTTCGTACCCGTCGTTATGATCGGCATCCTGACCGTTGGCAGCAGCCTCATCGCCGACGGGCTCAGTCGGGCGATCGTCGGTATCGAACGGGAGACCGCAGCATGAACCCTGAGATCGCCGTTTGCGTGGAGGAGCTTCAGGTCGAGATCGAGTCGTCCAAGATCGAGATCGATCACGAAGTCTCGCTCGAGCTGTACAAAGGCGAGGTCCTCGGACTCGTCGGCGAGTCGGCCTCGGGTAAGACGACAGCCGCGACCTCCCTGCTGGCCTTTCAGCGGCGCGGCGCGCGCATCGCCGGCGGCAGAGTACTGCTCGAGGGCCGGGACGTGCTCGGGCTGCCGCCGACCGAGTTGCGCGCCGCGCGCGGCAAGCTGATCGCGTATGTGCCCCAAGACCCCTCGATGTCCCTGAACCCGGCGCTGCGTATCCGCACGCAGCTCCTCGAGGTGCTCGAGGAGCACGGCTACGGGTCCGGACCCGAGGAACGACGACGGCGGCTCACAGAGATGATGGACGAGGTGCTCCTGCCCTCCGACGAGCAGTTTCTCCGTCGCTACCCGCACCAGCTCTCGGGCGGCCAGCAGCAACGAGTCGTCCTCGCCATGGCCTTCGCCTGTCAGCCCTCCGTGATCGTGCTCGATGAGCCGACCACAGGGCTCGACGTCACGACGCAGGCCCATGTGTTGCAGACGATCCGTCGTCTGTCGACCGCTCACGGAGTGGCGGCGCTGTATGTCACGCACGACCTCGCCGTGATTAACGAGCTGGCCGACCGCGTCGCCGTCATGTACGCCGGGCGAATCGTCGAGGTGGGGTCCAAGCGCGCGATTTTTCACTCGCCCAAGCACCCGTACACCAAGCGTCTGCTCGCCGCCGTCCCCGACGTGAACGCGACCACCATGCCGGAGGGCATCGCTGGGGTTGCGCCGCGACCCGGCCGGCGGCCTCCGGGATGCGCGTTCGTGCCGCGATGCTCATGGGCAGTCGACCGGTGCGCAATCGAGATCCCACCGCTCGAGCGGCTGGATGAGAGCGAAGTCGCCTGCTGGTGCGCGCGCGACGTCTCGGCCGACTGCGGCAGTCACCGCGAGACGGAGCCCTGTCGTTTCTTGCGCTCAGCGCAGCCGGGCGACCCGCTCCTCGTAGTCAGGAGCGTCAATGCATGGCACGGCAAGCGCAAGACCCTGCATGGGATCAACATTGACGTGCGCTCGGGCTGGTGCCTCGCCCTTGTCGGCGAGTCTGGCAGCGGCAAGACGACCCTGGCACGCTGCATCGCCGGGCTGCACCACGGACGGATCGACGGCGAGATCTCGTTGTGCGGCACTGCGCTCAGACGTCGGGCACGCGCTCGCGATTGCGCCACTCGTCAGTCGATCCAGTACATCTTTCAGAGCCCCTACAGCTCGCTGAACCCCCGCAAGACGGTGGCGCAGCTCCTGCAACGGCCGCTGAGGACTTTCTTCAGTCTCAGCCAGCGCGAGATGGAACAGCGCATGGTCGAAGCCCTGCGCCACGTGGCGCTGGACGCCTCCGTACTCAACCGCTACCCGGACCAGCTGAGCGGTGGTGAGCGACAGCGCGTCGCCATAGCTCGCTCGCTTGCCGCAAGACCCGACCTGCTCATCTGCGACGAGGTGACCTCATCGCTTGACGTTTCGGTGCAGGCGACCATCGTCGAACTGCTCTCGAAGCTAATCGATGACACCGGAGTCGGCATGCTCTTCGTCACGCATCACCTGGCTCTCGTGCGCGCGATCGCGCAGCACGTGGCCGTGATGAGTGAGGGTCGCATCGTCGAGATGGGGAGCACGGCGCAGCTCCTCGACGACCCGCAGGATGAGTACACGAAGGCACTACTGGCCGATACACCCAGGTTGGGCGACGACGGACCCGCGGCATGAGGGTCGCGAGGATGCGCCCATGACTGCGCCGTACAAGGTCGTTCTGACGGACGGCGCGCTGTCCGGCGGCGAGGATCTCGAGCGCGAGATCCTGGAGGCCTCGGGGCTTGATGTGGTTCTTGAGCGTCACGAATGTCGCGACGCGTCAGTGCTGGTGTCACTCTGCGCCGGAGCCGATGCACTGGTCGTCTCGTTTGCACCCATCACGGCTGCTGTAATTGACGCAATGCCCGCGTGCCGCATCGTCGCCTATATGGCTACAGGCTACGACAGCGTGAACCTCGACTATGCGACGGCCAAGGGCATCGTGGTGACGAACGCAGGACCATACTGCAGCAACGAGGTCGCCGACCATGCCGTGGCGATGGTGCTGTCCCTGTCGCGCAGCCTCGTTGCACTGGACCGGAGTGTACGCGAGGGGTCCTGGGACTCGGGCGCTTGCGGCTCGCCCGGCGCGCTGAGCGAGCAGACGCTGGGCATCATCGGCCTCGGGAGAATCGGCAGCCGGGTCGCCTTGAGGGCGCGTGCCTTCGGCCTGCGCGTCGTCGCCTGCGATCCCTACGTAGACCGTTCACCGATGGAGCTGCTCGGCGTGGAGAAGGTCGGCCTCGGGCAGTTGCTGACCGAGGCCGACTACGTGACCCTGCACTGCGCGCTCACGGAAGAAACCAGAGGGATCTTGGGCGCCGAGCAGCTGGACCTGCTCAAGTCAACTGCATATGTTGTCAACACCGCCCGCGGCGAGTGCGTCGACACTACCGCACTGGCGGTCGCGCTCGAGGAGGGCCGACTCGCCGGCGCGGCGCTCGACGTGACGTGGCCGGAGCCGCTGCCAGCCGGACATCCGTTGCGCGATCTCCCGAACGTCATTCTGACGCCGCACGCCGCCTTTCACTCCGAGCGCTCATTGGCTGCGCTGCGGGCGACGCCGTTCCGCGCGGTCGCGGTCGCGCTCACCGGCCGCGTGCCGGAGAACGTCGTGAACCCTTCTGTGATCACATCTCGCCACTGCCGTCTGGAGACCGCGCGGTGAGCGTCACTTGTGCGCTTGCGCAGACCATCAGACCGGCGCTCCGTGAGCTGTCGTTCCACCCTCCAGGGCGCAGCGCCGAGGAAGTGGTCCGCGCCTTTGGGATTCCCGCCAACCGAATCGTCAGGCTCGGCTCGAACGAGAACCCATACGGACCGTCGCCCCGGGTTGCCGAGGCGCTCTTGCGTGACGCCGACAGGCTGAACTCATATCCAGCTGGTCTGTACGCCCCGCTCAAGGCGCGGCTTGCCGAGTTGAACCGGGTGAGCGAGACCGAGACCGAGATCGGACCTGGGGCCGAATCAATCATCCGCTATCTCGCGATGCTGTTCATCGGGCCTGGTGACGAGCTGGTGATCCAGCGCCAGAGCTTCGATGCCGCCCCGTGGTGGACCACGGCCATGGGCGGCGTCGTGCGCTATGTCGAGGCCAAAGACTATGGCCATGACCTTGAGGCCTACGCTGCCGCCGTGGGATCGCGGACCCGAGTGCTCTGGATCACGAGTCCGGACAACCCGAGCGGCATGATCGTGAGGCATGCGGATGTTGCCCGATTGCTCGAGCGCGTCCCGCGCCGAATCGCCGTCGTGTTCGACCAGGCCTATCGCGAGTACGTCGACGATCCCGAGTACGCCGACGGTCTCAGCTTCCTGCGCGACGGCGCTCGGAACGTGATCGTCCTGCACACGTTCTCGAAGGCGTACGGTCTGGCAGGAGTGCGGCTGGGATACGTGCTGGCCGACGCGTCCGTCTGCCAGGCTCTCGAGGGCGTGCACGAGCCGTTCCACGTGAGCCGCACGGCCGCCGTCGCGGGAGTCGCTGCGCTCGACGATCCCGCCTGGATGCGTGACGCGGTGACGAAGACCATCACCGAACGAGGCCGTCTGGCCGCCGCGCTTGCTCGCCTTGGTCTCGTCGTCGTCCCGAGCCAGGCCAACTTCGTGCTCGCCCATCTGCCGTACGAGACCGGCAACCTCACGGAATCCTTGCTACGCCGTGGCGTGGTCGTGCGGCGTCCAGACAAGTGGGGGTACGGCGATCATCTGCGCATCACGGTCGGCAAGCCGGAGCATACCGACCGTCTGCTCGAGGAGCTGCATGAGCTGGGCGCCTGACAGCCGTGGGCGGCGAAGGCGCCTCGATCCTGCGAGGGGGATGCGCGGATGAAACTGCTCTACCTGATGGTCGACGACGTCACCCCGACTGCCGACAAGCTGGAGGTCCGCCGCCGGCTTGGCCAGGAGATGATGCCGGCTGGCTGGGAGTTCGTGCCGCAGGGTATTCCTTTCGGTTCCAGCTACTTCCATGAGTCGGCGATCGGCCTTGCCCTGTCCGTTCCCGGCGTCCTGCAGGCCTTGCGTATGGCGGCCGGACGCTTCGACGCGGCGGTCATGGGCTGCTTCGTCGACTCGGCGGTGCGCGAGGCGCGTGTCGCTGCGACGATCCCGGTGATCGGCGCAGGGCAGTCCTCGGTCGCGCTTGCGCAGACCTTGGGCGATCGCTTCGGCGTCGTGACGATCCTCCCGTCCAACGTCCCGGACATCGAGCACCTCATCGCCGGCATGCGGGTCGCGCACCTCTGTGCCGGCGTCGAGGCGATTGGTCTGGATGCCGGCGGCGTGACCGAGGCGCCGGACGAGGCGCTGAGCAGGTCGGAGCAGGCGGCGCGTTACCTCGCCGCGCGTGGGGCGCAGGTCATCCTTCTAGGGTGTCTCAGCTACAGCTTCGCGCCGATCGCGAGGGAGCTTGGCGCGCGCGTCGGGTTGCCGGTCGTGGACCCGCTGCGCGCCGCCATCGCGGTAGCGTGCGCGCAGGTCGCCATGGGAGTGCGCCCCAGCGCACGGGCGCATCCGCCGCTCGAGGCCCGTGAGGAACTGGACTCGTATCTCGACGTCCTGGCGACGGCGGCTGCGGCCGCAGCGCGATCGGCCAGGGTCACCCGGACGGCGGACCGTCTCGCGGGTCTCGAACCGGAACAGGGAGGGAGCCATGCTTCTGCATCCTGAAGTCAGGCGCATCGGTGTTGACAAGGAAAGCTGGCTCGGCGACAAGGCCGCTGGGCTTGCGTTGACCTTCGATGTCGACGCCGAGAGCAACCTCCTGTCACGCGGCGACCACTACCTCGAGCATCTGTCGACCGTCTCGCACCAGCAGTACGGACCTCGTATTGGGGTGCCACGCATTCTCGCCCTGCTGGCTGACTACGAGGTTCCTGCGACGTTCTTCATCCCCGGAATCATCGTCGAGCGCTGGCCCGAGACCGTGACGAGCATCCTTGACGCGGGCCATGAGATCGGGCTTCACGGCTACCTTCACCGCGCTCCGGTCAATCTGACGGTCGAGGCCGAGCGCGAGGAGATCGAGCGCAGTGTGGCGGCGCTCGATCGGCACGGCGTCAAGGCCGTCGGTTATCGCAGTCCGGGGTGGGAGGCGACGATCCAGACCTATCGCCTGCTGCGTGAGTACGACGTTCTCTACGACTCGTCGCTCATGGACGACGACCGCCCCTACGCGCTCGAGACGCCCTGGGGCCGCATGGCCGAGCTGCCACCGCATTGGATGCTCGACGATTGGGAGCAGTACGCCTACATGGTCGACCCCCCGCTCGGCGACCACATCGAGCCGACGCGCAAGGCGCTCGAGATCTGGGCTGCCGAGCTGGATGCGATGCGCGGCACCAACTCGCTCCTGGTGCTCACCTGTCATCCACTCCTGAGCGGACGTCCCTCGCGCGTGCGCGGGATAGGCCAGCTCATCGAGTTCGCCAAAGAACTGGGCGACGTCGCGTTCGTGCGTTGCGACGACGTGGCCAGGGCGGTGCTCTCCGCGCCGCCGGCGCCCGCGGCGCTGCCGTGAACCACGCCGTAGCCCGCCCTGTGGGCGCCCACGAAGGAGAGGTGTGAGGAGATGACCGACCACAAGCAGACGCTCCTGCGCTGGATCGATGAGGAACGTGACGAGCTAATCGGGTTGCTCAGCGCGTTCATCCGGGCGCGCAGCCCCAACCCGCCCGGCGACACGCGCGAGGCGGTCGAGTTCATCTGCCGCACCCTCGACGAGCGCGAGCTGCCGTACCGGCTCATCGCGCCGCAGCCGGAGATGGCGAACGTGGTTGGGACCTTCGAGTGCGGCGGGCCGGGGCGGCACCTCGTGCTCAACGGCCACATCGACGTCTACCCGGTCGGCGACGAGAAGTGGTCGCACGACCCCTGGGGCGGCGAGGTCGTCGACGGGCGCGTCTACGGGCGCGGCTCGTGCGACATGAAGGCCGGCACCATGGCGTCGATCCTCACGTACTGGTACATGCATCGCCTGCGGGAGCATCTGCACGGCCGTCTCACCCTCACCGCGGTCTCGGACGAAGAGACCATGGGCCCGTGGGGCGCGCGCTACCTCATGGAGAACCACCCCGAGGTCCACGGCGACTGCCTGCTGAACGGCGAGCCCAGCAGCCCCTTCTCGCTGCGCTTCGGCGAGAAGGGCCTCCTCTGGCTCGCCTTCACGGTGGCGACACCGGGGGCGCACGGCGCCTACACGCATATGAGCCCCAGCGCAACGAAGATCGCCGCCAAGCTGATCGAGGAGCTCGAGGCGGTCACGCAGGTCGAGCCGTCACCGCCGCCCGAGGTGGCGGCGGCGCTGGCCGACGTCGAGGCGGCGACCGAGCGCGCGCAGGGGCCGGGCGCCTACCGCACGATGCAGGTGGTGACCCTCAACATCGGGACTATCCAGGGTGGCCTCAAGGTCAACATGACGCCCGGCATCTGCCGCTTCGAGGCTGACATCAGGCTGCCGGTCGGGCTCACCAAAGAGCCGATTATGGCGGTCATCAACGGGATCTTGGAGCGCTACCCAGAGGCCAGTGTCGAGGAGATCAACTACATGCCGCCGAGCTCCTGCGACCCCGGCGGCGAGATGGTGCGCATCATCCAGGCCAACGTCAAGGAGCTACGCGGCTACGAACCGGCGCCGATTCTGAGCATCGGCGGCACCGACGCCCGCCTGTGGCGCTACCGCGGCATCCCCGGGATCGTCTACGGCGTGCCCCCGACGAACATGGCGCGCGCCGACGAGCACGTCGAGGTCGAGGAGTTCCTCCACATCGTGCGCACGCACGCTCTCTCGGCCTTCGACTACCTGAGCCGCAACGCCGAAGGAGGCGACGCATGAAGATCATCATGAGGCCGCCGAGCGAGGCGTTCCGGCGGGCGATCTCGAAGCATCCGCTCGGCGACCAGATCGACCCTGCGGCCGCGCTGCGCCAGCACGAGGACCTGCGCGCCAGGATGAAGGAGGCCGGCGCCGACATCGTCCTGCTTCCGCCCGACCCCAAACTGCCCGACGCGCCGTTCGTGCAGGACGTCATGATCAGCTTCCCGCCCGTGGACCGGCCCGCGGGCCCGAGCGCCCTGCTGGTCGCGACGCGACCGGGGGCGCCGTCCCGGCGCCCGGAGGTCGCGTCGGTCATGGCTGTGGCGCGCACGCTGGTCCCGCCCACCTGCGAGATCGTCGAGATCCAGGAGCCTGGCACGCTCGACGGCGGCGACGTGCTGCTGTACGGCGATCGCGTCGCCATCGGCCTCTCGGGGCGCACGAACCGGGCGGGCGCCGAGCAGTTGCGCGATGCCGTGGCCAAGCTCGGTTACCGTGTCCACCTCTGCGCGGTCAGCGACACCCGCCTGCACTTCGCCAGTGCGATCACTAAGGTGCGCACCGGGCGCTTCATCGGTACGCAGCGTGGCTACGACGACTTCGACGCCGTCGGGCCCGACGTGCTGCCGCGCGACGAGATCGAGCGCATCGTGATCCCCGACGAGGAGATCGCCGCGCACAACGTCGTGCTCATTAACGACTCGCTCTTCGTGCCCGCCGGAAATCCCCTTTCGGTGGGACTGCTGCGCGCCGCTGGAGAACAGGTGGTCGAGGTGGAGTTCGACCACTTCATCCGCGCCGACGCGGGCCTGACGTGCTTGATGGGGATCGTGTACTGAGGCCACGCTTGGAAAGGCACGCCGGCGGGTCGTCTCCCCGTGCCGCCGGTCCGGCATGAACGCCTCACTCATGATCACCTGCCTCGCCGACGCTCTGTATCCGGGCGTCGGCGAGGCGGCCGTCAGGGTATTGCGCGAGCTCGGCGTCACGGTAGACTTCCCGGCCGGCCAGGTGTGCTGCGGCCAGCCGGCCTTCAACAGCGGCTACCCCGACGAGGCGCGCGCCGCGGCGCGCGCCTACCTGCGCGCGTTCGCGGGCAGCGAACACATCGTCTCGGTGTCGGGGTCGTGCGCGGCCATGGTCAAGGTGCACTACCCGCGGCTCTTCGAAGGGCGACCGGAGTGGTGCCTCGCGCAGGACGTCGCGCGACGCACGTTCGAGTTCTCACAGTTCATCGTCGACGTGCTGGGGGTGAGCGACCTGCCCGTCGCCTGTCGCCGGCGGGCGACGTTCCACCACTCGTGCCACACCGTTCGTATGCTCGGCGTACAGCGCCAACCGGAGGCCATGATCGACGCGATCGAGGGGCTCGACTACGTGCCGCTACCTAGGGCCGAGGAGTGTTGCGGCTTCGGCGGCACCTTCGCCGTCAAGCTGCCGGCCGTCTCGGCGAGCCTCGCCGACGACAAGGTCGACAGTGTGCTGAGCACCGGCGCCGATCTGCTCATGGGCCTCGACATGAGCTGCCTCATGAACATCGGCGGCCGGCTGCGACGCCGGGGCGCCGGCGTGACCGTCAAGCACCTCTGCGAGGTGCTCGCCGAAGGCTGGCGGACGTGAGCGACAAGGCGGGGAAGAGGGCCGAGCGGCCGCGGCGCCGCGCGGTGCCGCCGCCGCTCGGCACGCCCATCTCCGACTCGCGTCTGCGCACCTGGCTTGCCGACTACGAGACGATCGCCCAGCGGCAGCACGCCGAGGCGCTCGCCGAGCTGGGCGACGCCGAGGCCTGGCGCGACGCGCTCGCCGCCGTCCGCCGCCACACGGTCGCCAACCTCGACCGCTACCTTGCGCAGTTCATCGACAACCTCGAGCAGAACGGGGCGTGCGTGTTCTGCGCGTCCGACGCGCAGGAGGCGTGCGCCTACGTCGTCGATCTCGCCGCGCGCCGCGGCGCGCGGCGCATCGTCAAGGCCAAGTCCATGGTCACCGAGGAAATCGCCTTGAATCAGGCGCTCGAGGCGAGCGGGGTCGAAGTCACCGAGACCGACCTCGGCGAGTTCATCATCCAGCTCGGGGGCGAACGGCCCTACCACATCACCGGTCCCGCTCTGCACAAGACGCTGCCCGAGATCCGCGCGCTCTTCTCGCGGCTCGCCGGGGAGGAGCTTCCCGAAGATATCGAAGTGCTCGCGGGCTTCGCCCGAGAACGGTTGCGCGAGCGCTTCGTGGCCGCCGATATGGGAATCTCGGGAGCCAACATCGGCGTCGCTTCGACGGGCACCGTCGTCTTGGTCACCAACGAGGGAAACGGTCGCATGGTCACCACCCTACCGCGCACGCACGTCGTCGTGATGGGCATGGAACGGCTCGTGCCCGACTGGCGCGGCCTCGAGGCGGTGCTCACGCTGCTTCCGCGGGCGGGGACGGGCGAGCGTCTGACGACCTACGTCAACGCGATCTCGGGCCCGCGACGCGACGGCGACGCGGACGGGCCGGAGGAGCTGCACGTGGTGATCGTCGACAACGGGCGCTCGCGCCTGCTCGGGACGAAGTACGAGCAGGCGCTGACGTGCATCCGCTGCGGCTCGTGCCCCGACTTCTGCCCGGTTTACCGAGTGGTCGGGGGGCACGCGTACGGATCGGTCTACTCGGGCCCCATCGGCGCGGTGATCACGCCGCTGCTGTTCGGCTTCGAGGGCAACGAAGACCTCCCGTTCATCTCGACCCTGTGCGGCGCCTGCCAGGGCGCGTGCCCCGCGAGGGTGCCGCTCGCCGATCTGCTCCTCGAACTGCGCGCCGACATCGCCGGCACGCGCGGCGCCGGCGACCCGTGGCGCCTCGGCTTCAAAGCCTTCTCGGCGGTCGCCGGGCACCGGCGGTTGTTCGACGCGGCGAGCCGGGTGGGGGCGCTCGCTGCCCCGCTGGTCGAGCGCCTTGCGTGCGCCGCCGCCCTTCCGCGCGTGTTGCGCGGGTGGACCGACGCCCGCGAGCTCCCGCGACTCGCGGCGCGAACCTTCGGTCGGGAATGGCGCAAAAGGGAAGGGAGAGGCGTCCTGGACGGCTCGGGTGGCGCCGATGGGAGCGGTGCGGACAGTCAGGCCGGCGCGAGCGCCGCCGCCGGTGAGAGCGGTGCGACAGGCGGTGGCGGCTGACCATGGAGCGAGAGGTGTTTCTGGCGCGCGTGACGGCGAGCCTCGGCAGGATCGAGCGCGGCGCGACGCCCGCCTACGCGGGCGCGGTACCGCCGCGCTGCGGCCTGCCTACCGAACGCGACGCCTTGGCCGAACTGTTCACCGCGCGCCTCGCGGACGCCGGTGGCACAGCGCATCGCGCCGTCACGCGCGCGGAGGCGCAGGCCGCGATTGCCGGGATGCTTGGCGAGCGAGGCATGGCCTCGCTCGCCTGCTCGCCGGGCCTCCGGTGGTCCGGCGTCGCCGGGCTCTGCACGGACGACGCCGAACACGCCGCGTTCGGCCTCGCTGAGGCCGAAAGCGGCGTCGCCGAGACCGGGTCGGTACTGCTCGTCCACGGCGGCGAGAACGGGCGCCGGCACTCGCTGCTGCCGCCAGCCGTCGGCTTTCTGCTGCCGGCGTCGAAGCTCGTGCCGTCGCTCGGTCCGGCCCTCGATCAAGTGTGTGGCGCATACGGTCGCCCGGCCGTCTGCGCCACCTTCGTCACCGGCGCCAGCCACAGCGCCGACATCGCTTGCGTGCCTTGCTACGGCGTGCACGGCCCGGGCGAAGTGCACGTGTGGCTCATCGAAGGCGAGTGAACTCGTCGCACCGAGGCCAGATGCCCGTCAGGTCGGGACGGCGTCAGTGCCGGGCCCGCGGCGCTCAGGGGAGCGTGGTGACCAGCTCGCCGACGACACTGCCCGCGTCATTCAGCACCGGGGGCCGGGCCTGACGCCTGACAATGTCCGGCACCTCGGCGACGCCGAGGTGCCGGACAAGCAGGGCAATGAGCGCCGGCCCGACGGCCCGGTCGCCGCCGTCCAGCGCTTTGACCGCCAGCGCGCCGCCGCCGGGCAGGACGGCGCAGCCGATCCCCTCGGCGCCCGCCTTGGAGACCGCGCCGGGGAATCCCTGCATCACCACGGTGTCGAGCTCGCCGTCGCCTTCGACGAGGATGGGGTGGGCGCGCATCGCGGCGGCCACGCGCGGCGCCAGCGTCTCGAGGCGCGCGTAGGCGCGGGCGATCGTCGTGACGGGCGTCGCCGCGACCACGATGCCGCAGCCGTCGACCCCGCGTGGGATGTCCTCAGGGCGGATGCCGGCGGCCTCGGCGATCGAGGCGACACCGGCGCGCTGTGCCGGGTGGTCGGCGTGCTGGTAGGTCGCGACGTCCCAGCCGTGGAAGACGCTGGCGGCGAGGAAGCCGGTGTGATTGCCGGAGCAGTTGTGACGCGCCTTGAACTCGGCGTCGCAGAGCAGATCGCTCTCGCTCAGCCCGATGTCGGCGAGCATGCGGCGAACAAGTCCTGC
>CAZTMO010000009.1:2707-17959 GCA_964615105.1 uncultured Thermoleophilia bacterium | reverse complement strand
GCCGGTCTGCGTAAGACATCGTCAATGGTCGTCCAGCGGGCTGCGGACGCCGCGCGCGCCGCGGTTCAGTACATGCGTGTAGATCATCGTCGTGCGCACGTCCTTGTGGCCGAGCAGCTCCTGGATGGTGCGGATGTCGTAGCTGTCATCGAGCAGGTGCGTCGCGAAGGAATGTCGCAGGGTATGGCAGCTTGCGCGCTTCGTGACGCCGGCGCGAGCGACGGCCTGCTTGAAGGCGCGCTGCACGACCGTCTCGTGCACGTGGTGACGTCCCTGCACGCCCGTCGTCGGGTCCCGCCAGCGACGTCGCTGCGGGAAGACCCACTGCCAGCGCCACTCGGTCGAGGCGCGCGGGTACTTGCGCTGCAGGGCCTCGGGCAGCTCGACGCGACCCCAACCGGCGGCCAAGTCGCGTTCGTGGATCGCCCTGACCCGGGCGAGATGTGAGCGCAGAGGTGCCGCCAGCGATCGCGGGAGCATCGTCACCCTGTCCTTGCCGCCCTTGCCGTCGTGCACCGTGAGCTCGAGTCGGGCGAGGTCGACGTCCTGCACGCGCAGACGAAGGCACTCCGTGAGGCGCAGGCCTGAGCCGTACAGAAGCGACGCGATCAGCCAGGCGTCGCCGTCGAGCTCGTCGAGGATTCCCTTCACCTCGTCGCGGGTGAGCACCACGGGCAGCCGCCTGGGCTTGCGCGCCCTGACAAGGCCGTCCAGCGTGCCGACGTCCCGGTGGACGACGTTCCGATACATGAAGAGCAGCGCCGAGAGCGCCTGGGTCTGCGTCGAGGCGCTGACCTGCCCGTCGGTCGCCAGGTGGGTGAGAAAGGCGTTGATCTCGGGCTCACCCATGTCGGCGGGATGGCGCAGGTCATGGAAGCGGATGAAACGCCGTACCCACAGGCAGTAGGCCTGCTCGGTGCGGCGGCTGTAGTGGCGCGCACGCAGGGCGGCGCGCAGGTCGGTCATAAGCTGGGACGTGGCTCCCCCCCGTCGGCGGCTGTCCTTCCCCGAAGGGCTGCCCAACGGATCAGTCCGGCCCAAGGAGTCTGCCGGGAAAGCGTCGGTCGTTCAATGGGTGACAGGGAACGTCAACGGGCCGCGCTCTGCGCGGCCCGCTAAGCCCGCCAATAGATTCGCTGATGCAGCGGTGAGGGTTCGAGATGCGTGACGCGTGGCGGGCGGCAAGGAGGCCCGCGACGACGCCGCGTCAGCGCTTGCTGAACTGCGGCTTCTTGCGCGCCTTGTGGAAGCCGGCCTTCTTGCGCTCGACCTTGCGGTCGTCGCGGGTGAGGTAGCCGGCGCGCTTGAGCGGCGTGCGCAGGTTCTCGTCGGCCTCGCAGAGGGCGCGGGCGATGCCGTGGCGCACGGCGCCGGCCTGGCCGGCGATGCCACCGCCGTACACGTTGACCTTGACATCGAACTTGCCCGTCGTATGCGTGGTCTCGAAGGGCATCATGGCGACCGTCTGCAGCACCTTGCGGCCGAAGTAGTCGTCGATCTCACGTCCGTTGACGACGGCGCGTCCGACGCCGGGGCTGAGGATGACGCGCGCGACGCTGGTCTTGCGCTTGCCGGTGGCGCGGTACATGACTGCAGCAGCCAAGCGTTACTCCTTGATCTCGAGCGTCTCGGGCGCCTGGGCCTCGTGCGGGTGTGCGGCACCGGCGTAGATCTTGAGCTTGCGAAGCTGGGCGCGGCCGAGCCTCGTGTGCGGCAGCATGCCGCGCACGGCGTGCCGGACGATCTCTTCCGGGCGCCGCGCCTGGAGCTTCGCGTACGACTCGCTCTTGAGGCCGCCGGGGTAGCCCGAGTGGTGGTAGTACATCTTCTGCTCGGCCTTGTTGCCCGTCACCACGACCTTGTCCGCATTGATGACGACCACGAAGTCGCCGGTGTCGATGTTCGGCGTGTAGGTCGCCTTGCGCTTGCCGCGCAGCGTGTCGGCGACGACGGTGGCGAGACGGCCGAGGGTCTTGCCTTGGGCGTCGACCACGTACCACTTCTTCTCGATGGTCGATGGCTTGGCGACGTACGTCTTCATGCGCTCACTCAGTCGATACGGAGAGTCGCGCCCCGAAGGGCGCGCGAACGGGGACTATACCGAATCGTTGCGGGCGGCGCAACACGAAGGGCGCGGCGGTGCGGGGCGTGGCGGGCGCGGGGTGCGGCGGTACTTGGTGCGGCGGTACGGGGAGCGGGTGCGCGGGGCGCCGCACACCGGACCTCACTTCGGCGACCGGCGCAGCAGCACGCGGTCGCCGGCCTCCACCCCCAGGACCTCGGCGGCCGAACCGGAGTTCACCGCCAGCGCGACCTGTCCGTAGCTGTCGATGAGCACCAGGATGTCGCTCGGACGTACGCTCGAGAACGTGCGCACGACACGCGTGAAGTATCGTTCGCCGCCACAGACGAGCTCGAGACGGTCACCGAGGTCGGCGGCCTCAAGCTCGGCAGCCGACAAGTTGAGCGCGACGTTGCCGAAGCGGTCGACGAGGACGGCGGTGGCAGCGATACCGCCCTCGGTGAGCCCGGCCGCCGGCACGTCGAGGCGCGAGAGACTCATCGGGTCGACGGCGACGCCGACTGCATCGAGCGGCAGGCCGGCGGCGAGATGCGCCGCGACCGGGGCGAAGATGTCGCGCCCGTGGAAGGTGGCCGAGAGCGGCGAAAGCCACAGCTCCTCGTTGGTGAGCAGATGGGCGTCGGCGACGCCGCCATCCTCGTCGGCGGCGAGCGTGAGCAAACCGTTGTCGGGGCCGACGAAGAGCCGGTCGCCGCGGCTGCGCAGGGCGACCGGTCGTCGCGGCCCCCCGACGCCCGGGTCGACGACGGCGAGGTGAACGGCACGATCGGGCATGTACGGCAGGGTGTTGCGCAGCACGACGGCGCCGCCGAGGACGTCGCGCTCGACCAGGCCGTGCGTCACGTCGATGACCTGGACCTCGGGCGCCACGCGCTTGATCACCGCCCGGCAGGTGCCGGCGAAGTCGTCGCGGTGACCGTAGTCGCTGTAGAAGCAGATGAGCCGAAGATCGCCGGCAGCGGCCATACGTCACTCCTCGGTCGATCAGATGCTGAAGGCAACCTACGCCGACGCCCGCCGCGACGCAACGTCGGCGACGATCGCCGAGATGAGGCCGTGGACGTCGTGGTCGGCGGCCTCGAGGGCGACGACGAGCCCGAGAGCGCGCGCGGCCTGCGAGGTCGCGGGTCCGATCGAGACGATGCGGGAGCGGGCGAGCCGCTCGGCGAGCGGCCGTGCGACGTCGAGCCGCTCGGCGAGTGGCCGGACGACGGCTGGTCGGTCCTCGCCGGACGCGTCGCCGGGCGCGTCGCTGGCCGCGTCGCCGGCCGCGGGCCCAGCCTCTTCCTCCCTGGTGGCCCTCTCGGCCAACTCGACAAAGCGCCGCACGGTGCTGGCGGCGGTGAACGTGAGGTAGTCGGCGGCGACGATCCGCTCGAGCGGCTGCGCGAGCTCGGTCACCGCCACCGTGTCGTAGACGGGCAGCACATCGACGATCGCGCCGCGCTCACGCAGCGTGTCAGGGAGCACCTCGCGCGCCTCGCGCGCGCGCGCAAGAAGAACACGGACGGGCGCGCCCTGCGCGCGCTCGCCGCGTCGGCCGGCGAACGCACCCGCACGAGGGCCCAGCTCCATCGCCTCAAGGACGCCGTCGCTTTCGCCCTGCTCCGCCGCCTGCAAGGCCGCCAGCAGACCCTCGGCGACGTACTCCTCGGGGACGACCCCGACCCTCACGCCGCGGGCGGCGAGGGCGGCCGTGGTCCGCGGCCCGATCGCCGCCACCGTGGCGCCGGCCAGCGCCTCCGGCCCGACGCCGCACTCCTCCATCCGTCCGAGGAGCTCGGCGACGCCGTTGACGCTGGTGAAGATCACGAGCTGGTACTCGTGCAGTCGAGCGACGGCGGCACGTATCTCGTCGTTCAGCGGAACGGGGACGATGCGGATCGTCGGGACGAGCAGCACTTCGGCGCCGAGGTTCTCGAGCGGGCCCGCGAGCGCTTCGGCCTGCTCGGCCGGCCGCGTCACGACGACGCTCGTGCCGACGAGCGGGCGCTCACCCACGGCTCACCCCACCGCTCGCGCTCGCGTCAGCCATCACCGGCCCCGCCTCCTGGACGGCACTCGACTTCCGAGGGCCTCGCCGCGGGACCGTGTCGGCCATCGCCGACCTGGCCGCGGACGGTACTGAGAATGCGGCCGGCGCCGGCGGCGATCAGGTCGGCGGCGAGGGCGCGCCCAAGGTCATCGGGCGCGGCCGCGTCGCCGCGACGCTCGCGCCGCACGACGTCGGCGCCGTCCAGCGAACCGACGAAGGCGCGCAGGAGCAACCGTCCGGCGCCGCGGACGGCGGGCGCGTCGGTTCTGCCTGCCGCTACGGCGCTCGCGACTGCCGGACCCCACGCACCCCCATCGGTCAGCTCGCCGAGGGCCGCGATCGGCACCTGGCAGCCGCCCTCCAGGGCGCGCATGAGCGCACGTTCGGCGCGCACGGCGACGGCAGTCGGCTCGTCGACCAGTGGCGCGGCGAGCGTGCGTACTTCGTCGTCGTCGGCGCGCGCCTCGATCGCCAGCGACCCCTGGCCGACCGCCGGGAGCATCTCGGCGAACGAGAAGGCGAAGGCGGCCGCGCCGGCCCGCCCCAGGCGGGCCAGCCCCGCGGCCGCCAGGATCGTCCCGGCCATCCCCTCGTCTTCTACCTTGCGGAGCCGCGTCGCGACGTTGCCACGGATGTCGACGAGGGTGAGGTCGGGACGCGCCGCCAACAGCTGTGAGCGGCGACGCAGGCTCGATGTGCCGACGACCGCGCCGCGCGGCAGGTCCGCGAGCGCGCGAGGTCGGCCATCGGATCGCGCGCCGTCGCTCAGCGCCCGCGCGAGCGACCGCGGCGCCGGCCCGTCGCCCTCCGCACGCCCCTCGCGCGCGACGAAGACGTCGCGCACGTCCTCGCGCGCCGTGAAGGCGGCGATCGCCAGCCCCGGCGGCGTCTCGGTCGGCATATCCTTGGCCGAGTGCACGGCGAGGTCGACGCGACGCTCGAGGATCGCCGTCTCGAGCTCTTTCGTGAAGAGCCCCTTGTCGCCGATCTTCGCCAGCGGCGTGTCGAGGATCTTATCGCCCTTGGTGCGGATGACCTCGATCTCGACGGAGAGGCCGGGATGAAGCTCCCGCAGGCGATCGCGCACCCACTCGCTCTGCACGAGCGCGAGCTCGCTGCCGCGCGAGCCGATGCGCAGGACGCGGCTCACGGGCTCTCCTCGTCCTTGTCCGCCTCCGCCGGCGCCCTGCTTCCGTTCAACCCGAACAGGGTGCGCACGGCATCGACGTAGAGGTAGCACTCATCGCGTCCCGCGACCTCCTTCATGCCCACCGTGGGCGCGTGCAGGATCTTGTTGACGATCGACGCCGTCAGCATCTCGACCTGCGCGCGCTGCTCGTCCGTCAGGTCGCTGAGACGGCTGCTCAGGCGCTCGAGCTCGGCGCGACGGATCCGCTCGACCGAGTCGCGCAGCCCGGCGATGGTCGGCACGACCTCGAGGCTGCGCAACCAGGCGCGCACCTCCGCGATCTCGTCCTGCACGATGTGCTCGGCCTTGGCGGCCTCCTTCTCGCGCTCGTGGCGGTTCTCTTCGACCACGTGCTGCAGGTCGTCGATGTCGTAGAGAAAGGCGTTGTCGACGCGGTTGATCTCGGGGTCGAGGTCGCGGGGCACGGCGATGTCGATGAAGAAGAGCGGCCGGTGGCGCCGGTGCTTCATGGCGCGCTCGACCGTGTCGCGTGTCACGACGTAGCCGGGCGCCGCCGTGGACGAGATGACGATGTCGGCGGCGCCGAGGTGCCCTTCGAGGTCCTCGAAGGGCACCGCCCGGCCGCCGATCCGTCGCGCCAGCTCCTCGGCGGCGGCGTACGTCCGGTTGCTCACGAGGATGCGCTCGATGCCGTGCGCCCTCAGATGCTTCGCCGTGAGCTCGCTCGTCTCGCCGGCGCCGAGAAGCAGGACGACGTGGTCGCGGAGCTTGCCGAACACCTGCAGGGCAAGCTCCACGGCGGCCGAGCTCACGCTCACGGGTCGCTCTCCGATCGCCGTCTCGCTGCGCACACGCTTGCCGACCTCGAGCGCGCGGCGGAAGAGGCGGTTGAAGACCACGCTCGTGCAACCGCCGTCGCAGGCCGCCTGGTAGGCGCCCTTCATCTGGGCGACGATCTGGTACTCGCCGACGACCATGGAGTCGAGGCTCGCGGTGACGCGAAAGAGGTGGGCGATCGCCGCGTCGCCTGAGTGGCTGTAGACGGCGGGCTCGAGCTCGGCGACCGCTACCCCGGCCTCCTGCGCCAGACGCGCGACGGCCGCCTGGCTCGCCGCCAACGAGTCGTTCGCGTACGTGTAGAGCTCCGTACGGTTGCAGGTCGACAGCGCGACCGCCTCGCACGCTGCCGCGTGCGCCATCAGGTCGCGCCCCACGCGCAGCGCCGCGTCCTCGCCCAGGGCGAGCTTCTCGCGCAGCTCGAGCGGCGCGGTCTTGTGCGAGATGCCGGTGACGACGACGAGCACGGCTCAGTCCTCCCGCCGAACGGACGCCGTCCATCGTCTGTCGAAGCGTCGCCGCATCGCTCAGCTCCCGTACGTGTGGAACCCGCTGAGGTACGGCACGGCGGCGAAGCGGATCACGAGCATGAGCGCCAGCCCGGCGACCGCCAGCCACGCGATCCGCCGCCCGCCCCAGTCGGCGCGCAGGCGACCCCAGAGCAGCACCGCGTAGACCGCCCAGGCGGCGACCGAGAGGAGCACCATCGGGTCGCACCACCAGCGCTCGACGGCGAAGGTCTCGGCGCGGATCACACCGGCGGCCATGCCCATGGTGAGGAAGGGCAGGCCGAGCAACGTGGCGTGGAAGACCAGCCGGTCGAGCGTCGCCAACGAGGGCAGGCGCCCGAGGACGCCGCCGAGGCGGCGGCGCTTGAGCTGCCACTCCTCGAAGAGGTAGATCAGCGCCGCCCCGCCGGCGACGTAGAGGGCGCCGACGGCGGTCAGCATCACGACCACGTGCAGGACGACGATGTCGCTGCGCAGCGCCGGCATGAGCCCGCGCGGCGCCTCGTACTCGACGAGGGCGCCGACCAGCAGCCCGATCACGACCGGGAGGACGTAGAGCCCGACCGCCTTGACCCGAGTGAAGGATTCGAGGACGAGGTAGACCAGCGCGACCGACCAGGCGACGGCGGTCAGCGACTCGTAGGCGCCGACGACCGGCACCCTGCCGGCGTCGGCGGCGCGCAGCACGATCGCCAGCGTCTGCAGCGCCCAGGCCGCGCCGACCAGCCAGAGCCCGATGCGGTTGAGGCCCTCATGGCGCGCGAAGACGGCGACGAGGAACAGCGTGAACGCCCCGCAGTAGAGCAGGAAGGCGATCCAGAGGACGATGGCGGAGGCGTGTTCCATGCGTCAGGCGGCGTTTTCCATCAGACAGGCGGCTGTCCCGTGCGGCCGGCGGCGTGCCTCAGCGCGTGCACCGCGGGGCGGCTGCGTCCGGCTCAGTCGCCGGACCCGGCCGCCCCCCGCTTCTCCACCTCGCGCTTGAGCAGATCGACGTCCTTCTGCAGGGCCGCGACCCGGCGGGCGGAGAACGCGTAGTAGGCGATTACGACGGCGAGGATCACCGCGTAGGCCGCGGCGACGAACCTGGCGCCTTCTTCGATGCTCACGGTGTCAGCCTCCGATACGTGTCTTGAGATCGTCGATCTCGTCCCTGATGCGCGCCAGCGCAAGGTCGGTGCGCAGGAGCGCGGCGAGCAGCAGCGTCATCCCCACCATGCTGACCATGAGGCTCAGGAACATGCTGCCCTCCATCCCGGTGTCGCCGGTCGTGATCACCGCCGGGTGCAACCCTTCGGGCATGTAGCGCGTGGCGAAGAACGTGATCGGCACGTCGATGAAGGCGACGATCGCGAACACCGCCGCGAACGTCGCCCGCCGCGACTCCTCGTCCACAACCTGGCGGAGGACGAAGTAGGCGGAGTAGAGGAAGCAGGCGATGAGGAAGGTCGTGAGCCGCGGCTCCCAGGCCCACCACGTGCCCCAGGCCGCCTTGCCCCAGATCATCCCGGTCATCATGACGAGAAGGCTGAAGAGCAGGCCGAGGCGGACGGAGACCCAGCCGAGGCGGTCCCACTTCGGCTGCGGGTCGCGCAGGTAGAGGATGCCGGCGACGCAGGCGATGCCGTACGCGAGCAGCGCGACCCACGCGATGGGCGCGTGGTAGAAAAGGATCTTCTGGCTGTACCCCATGCTCGAGGCGTCGACCGGGGCGTAGAGGAACGAGAGCAGCAGGCCCAGGACCAGGAGGATGCCGGCCGCCGCGAACAGCGCCGGCGCGCTCGTCAGCTTCGCCATCTCGCGCCCCCTTCCGTCACGTCCGTCCTCTTCTCACGTCCACCACGTTCACCGTCTTGTCGCGCGCCCCGCTACCGCCCGGCGCGCCCTACTCGCCGATCGCGAAGTCGTATGTTCCGTAGGCCGCCACCATGAAGACCGCGTCGAACCCGGCCAGGAACGCGAGCCGCGCGGCCAAGTCGCCGAACTCGGCGCCTTCGGCGAAGATCGCCGTCGTCGCCGAGGTCGCGGCGATCAGCACCGGCACGATCAGGGGCAGGAACACGATCGGCATGAGCAGATCGCGGGCCCGCGTGTGCATGGCGATGGTGGCCAGCAGTGTACCAAGCGTGCAGATACCCAGGTCGGCCAGCAAGAGCACCAGGACGAAGAGCCCGGCGTCGCCCGCATAGCTGCGCTCGATGAAGAACAGCGTGAACACCGGCACCGACACGGCCTGGATGACGAGCAGAAAGACGAGGTTCCCGGCCGTCTTGGCGAGAAAGATCGTCACCCGGTCGACCGGGCAGAGCAGAAGACCGTCGAGGCACTGCTCGTCCTTCTCCTGGGCGAACGAGCGGTTCAGGCCGAGGAGGGCGGCGAAGATGAACGTCACCCAGAGCATGCCGCCCGTGAAGTACGTGAGGTCGGTGGCCTCGTCGACGCCGAAGGCGTAGTGAAAGATCACCAGGGCGAGCATGACGAAGAGGAACATGCTCACCAGCATCTCGCGCGTGCGCAGCTCGCGGACGAGGTCCTTGCGCAGGATCGCCATGAACTGGCGGCCCATCAGCGCGACCCTCCGAGGGCGCGCGCCCGCCGCCACCATGTGCGCCGCGCCGCGCTCACAGGACCGAGCCTTCCTGCACGTGCTCGCGATACACGGCGTCGAACGTGTCCTGCGGCAGCCCGGCGTCGTGCTCCCAGGCGATCTTGCCGCCGTCGAGGATCATCAGCCGCGTCGCCAGCTCGAGGCCCTTCTCGATGTGATGCGTGACCATGACGAACGTGTGCTCGGCGCGGATCTCGGCGAGCAGCCCGTCGAGGATGTCGACGGCGCGCGGGTCGAGGCCGGAGTGCGGCTCGTCAAGCAGAAGCACACGCGGCCGGTGCAGGATCGCGCGCGCGATCGCGAGCCGCTGCCGCATGCCCTTGCTGAAGGTGCGCACGACGTCGTTGCGCCGGTGGCTCAGCTCGAGACGGTCGAGGAGCTCCATGATGCGTTCCTCGCGGTCCTCGAGCCCGTACATGTCGGCGTAGAAGCGCAGGTTCTCGTGAGCGGTGAGGTCGAGGTACAGCATCGGGCTGTGAGAGATGAGCCCGACGGCGCGGCGCACCGGCATCGGGTCTTCGCGGACGTCGTGGCCGGCGACGCGGACGCTGCCCCTGCTCGCCGAGAGCAGCGTGGCGAGCACGCGCAGCGTCGTCGTCTTGCCGGCCCCGTTCGGCCCGAACATGACGAGAAAGCCGCCGCGCTCGACGGCGAACGTCAGGCCGCGCAGCACCTCGCGACGGCCGAAGGTCTTGCGCAACCCGGCGACCTCGATCTCGAGAGAGGGCGCGGCGCCGGCCGGCGGCGTGACGCCGGCGCCGTCGCTCACGTGGCCAGCGGGCGAATCCACCGGGCCGTCCTCAGGCCGAGGCCTCGCCGGGGCGGCCGCCCGCTGCAGGCTCGGCGGCCGCGTCGCCCGCCCACTGCTCCTGCGCCCGCGCCTTCGGCCACAGCGACACCCCGGCACCCGCGCAGAGCAGGATCGCACCGACCCACATCCAGCGGATCAGCGGAAAGACGACGACCCGCAGGGCGATCGTCGGCGACGTGTCGTCGAACCCCTCGTCGGCGACGACGAACACGTCCTCGAACGGGCGCCCGAGGATCACCGCCCGGGGCGCCGCGCCGCTCGTCGGGTAGATGTCGGTGTGGGGCTCCACGGTGCCGATCTTCGTGCTCTGCCCCTCGCGGTAGACGTCGAACGCGGCGAAGTACCGCTGCGACTGTTGCGCCCCCGCCTCGGAGCGGAACCCGGTGAACACCACGTCGTACGCACCGTCGTCCGTGCGCAGCGTCGCGTCATCCGAGCCCGGCTTCGTCGAGACCAGCGCCGTGCTCTCGGTCTTGTACACCGTCGCGCCGAGGAGGCCGGCGACGACGAGCACCATGCCGAGGTGGGCGAGATACCCGGCGCCGCGGGTGCGACTGCCGAACAGGGCGCGGCGCAGGCCGACCGTCCAGGCCTTGCCCGGCCCGGCCGCCCGCCGCGCCGCGTTCACCACGAACTGGAGCACGGCGCCGAACGAGAACCCGCAGACGAGGAGCCCGACGAGACCCCAGACGTCCGACTGGAATCCCAAGAAGAGCCAGAGCGGCAGCGACAGCGCGGCCATCACGCCCGGCAGCGCCAGCACACGGCGCAGCCTGACGCCCTCGGTCTTGCGCCACGCCAGCAGCGGGCACAGGGCGATCATGGCGAGAACGACGACGCCGAGCGGCTTCGCGAAGACGTTGTACGTGTCGGGACCGACCTCGCGTTCGAAGATCAGCGGCACGAGCACCGTCGAGAAGGCGATCGCCGCCGCGAACAACACCAGCAGCAGGACGCTCAGGTAGTACAGGAACTCGCGCGACAGGACGGATTCGATCGGCTCGCCACTGGCGAACACCCGCCACCGCCACGCCAGCAGACCGAGACTCACGACGCCCGTCCCGATGAGGAACGTCGTCAGGATGTCGACGAGCATCTCGTTGCGGCCGAACGCGTGGACCGAGCTGATCAGTCCCGTCCTCGTCGTCCACGTGGCGAGGATCACGAAGAAGAACGTCAGCGCGGCCGTGCCGAGCGCCCAGCGCTTGAAGATGCCGCGCGTGCGATACAACGTCATGGCGTGCAGCAGGGCCGTGGCCGTGAGCCACGGCACGAGCGAGGTGTTCTCGACGGCGTCCCAGGCCCAGAACCCCCCGAACGAGAGGACGACGTACGCCCACCACGCGCCGAGCCCGATGCCGAGCGAGAGAAAGAGCCAGCCGAAGACCGTCCACTTCTGCGACAGCGTCACCCAGAGCCGGTCGGCGCGCCCGATCAGCATCGCGGCGATGGCGAAGGCGAAAGGGACGGTGACGCCGACGTAACCGACGAACAGCGCCGGCGGGTGCAGCACCATGCCGGGATGCAGAAGCAGCGGGTTCAGGCCCGCCGGGACGATGCCGGCCGGCGCCGCGAGAAAGGGGTTCGAGCCTTCATCGAACACCATCAGCGCGGCGAACACCGCCGACACGGCGCACAGCACCATGACGGCGGCGCCCGTGAGCCGCTCGAGGCGGCCCATGTCGCGCGCCGCGATCGCGACGGTCACGACGGCGAGCAGCAGCAGCCAGAGGAGGAACGAGCCCTCCTGTCCCGCCCAGAAGCCCGAGACCCGGTAGAACACCGACAGACTGGCGTCCGAGTAGCCGGCGACGTAGGCGAAAGCGAAATCCTTGCTCAGGAACGCCGTCAGCAGGACCACGCTGGCCACGACCGTGGCGAAGAAGAAGGCGGCGGCGGCGTAGTAGCCGCTGCGCAGCAGGTCCCTGCGCTCCCAGCGCACGCCGAGGGCGAGAAAGAGCACCCCCGCGAGAGAGAAGACGAGTGCGAGGGCGATGGCCAGACGGCCGAGGGCGATCACGCCGGGGCCCTCACTGCTCGGCGGCGGCCGACGGCGTGGTCCCCTTGCCCTCGTACTTGGACGGGCACTTGGTCTGCAGCTCGTCGGCGGCGATCAACCCTTGAGACGCCAGGAACCTGCCCACGACGACGACGTCGACCCCGGCGGCGAACGAGCTCGGCATCTGGCCGTTGAAGTCGACCTTGACCGTGTCGGACGCTCCGTGCAGGTCCTGGATCGTGAAGTGGACGCCCTCGTCGTCGCGAGCGATGGTGCCGTCGAGCACCCTCCCGCCGACCTGGACGTTCTTGCCGTCGTAGTCGCCCGCCACCAGCTCCGACACCTGCCGGTAGTAGGCGCCCTGTTGGCTCACGAGGTAGATGATGCCGGCGACGAACGCGACGACGATGACCGCGGTGGCCACGATGAGGCGCGTGCGAGCCTTCTTGTTCACCCCGATACCCCTGGACGTGTCGTTGACGCGGACGCCTAGTGTAGCCCAGGAGACTGTGAAGCGCCATTTCCACTGTGGCGACAGTGAGAAGCCTCGGCTGGCGTCGCGTCAGGCAGGAACCACCGCCTGCGCGGCGTAGCTAGCGGCATGCCGCTCGAACGTCGCCGCGACGCCACCGTGATCGCCGTCCTCTTCGGCCACCTGCTCGGCCCCGATGCCGACTCCCCCGAGTCCGGGCGGCGTCTCGGCCTCGCCCTGGACCGCGTCAACCGGCTCTTCGCGCCGGCTCTCGGCGAGCCCTTCGCGGTCACCGCCGACGGGCGCGTCGACGGGGTACTGAGCGACCCGGCACAGACGCCGCTCTGCGTCAGCGTGCTGCGTGAGTCGCTCGCGCCGCTGCTACTGCGCGTGGGCATCGGCGTGGGGACGGTCGAGCATCTGCGCGACGCCGACGGCGCGCGCGACGCCTACACGCTGGCGCGCGAGGCGCTCCAGCTCGCCGCCCGCGACGACGGCCTGACCCGCTACCTCGGGACGGGCGACGCCGGCGACGTCCTGCTCGGCGCGCTCTGCCGCCTCGTCGACCCGCTCATCCGCGCCCGGACCTTCAAACAGTGGGAGGCGATCGCCGCGTACCGCGAGCTCGGCCACCAGCGCGACGTCGCGGCTCGGCTCGGGGTCACGCGGCAGAGCGTCGGCGACCGCCTCGCGGCCGGCCACCGGCGCGCCGTCGAAGAGGCGGACGCCGCCGTCGCCACCTACCTCTCGTACCGCCGTCACCAGCGCATCGGGTACTGAACCCGGCGCGGCGGTCTTGCCCGCGGTCCGCCTGCCGGCCCCGCCCGGTCCGGCCTACGATCGCCCGAGCAGCCTCCCGAGCAACCCGTAGCGACGCTCGAACCGACGCCGTGCCGCCCACCGCGAGCGCACGTTCTCGTCCACACGGTCGAGATGGATCGCCCGGGCCCGAGGCTCGTACGTGACCGTCCAGCCGGCGCGTCGGAGGCGCAGACACAAGTCGACGTCGCCGTACAGGAGGAAGAAGCGCTCGTCCATACCCCCAACCGCGGCGAAGGCCTCACGGCGCACGAGCATCGCCGCCCCGGAGACCCAGTCGACGTCGGTGCGCGCCGTGGGGGCGAAGTAGGCCACTCGCTTCGGCTTGCGCCGCTGCCAAAGCAGCTTCGAGCGCGGCACGAGCTGCGTCCACGCCGCGCGCCAGCGCCAGATGCGTGTCGGCCTGAAGCCTGCCGAGAGCTCGACGACGCCGTGCGGCGCCACGAGACGGGGCGCGCAGCACCCCACGTGGCGCCGTGAGTCGCTCATCGTCTCATAGAGGCGCTCGAGGGCCCCGGGTCGCAGGCGGGCGTCGCCGTGCTGCAGCAGAAGCAGCGGCTGGTCGAGTGACCTGACGCCCTCGTTGAAGGCCGCGCCGAACCCCGCCTCGAGCGGCAGCGCGAGGACCGGCACGGCCGGGAACTGCTCGGCCACCGTCTCGCGCGTGCGGTCCTTCGACCCCAGGTCGACGACGACGACCTGGGCGACGACGCGAAGCAGGCCACGGACGGTGGGGGCGATGTGGGCGGCGTCGTTGAACGTCGCCACGACGGCGCCGACGCTCTCGCGCGTGGGGGGGAGGCGCTCGGGCTCGGGGCGCTCGCCGAGGCGGCGTCGCGCCTCGGCCTCTTGCCCGAGCTGGTCCTCGCGCCCCGACGGGACGGAGGTCATGCTGCGGGCGTCACGCGACCGCCGCCGGACGGCCGCGCCGGTTCCTCACAGTCCGCCTCGGCGGGTACGGGCGTCGCACAGTCGCCGCCGAGGTCGAGCAGCTTCTCGATCGCGTGCGGCAGCGCCGGCGCGAGCATCGCGAACTGCTCACGGCAGGCGCGAGGGCTGCCGGGCATGTTGATGATGAGCGTGCGCCCGCGCAGCCCGCTCACGGCGCGCGAGAGCATCGCGTGGGGCGTCTTCGCGAGCGAGCCGGCGCGCATCGCCTCGGCGAACCCCGGCGCCGGCCGGTCGAGGACGTCCACCGTGGCCTCGGGCGTCACGTCGCGGGTCGTGAACCCGGTGCCGCCCGTCGTGAGCACGAGGTTGGCGCCGACCTCGTCGGCGAGACGCGTGAGGGCGGCGGCGATCTGGTCGCGCTCGTCGGGCACGACGGCGCGCTCCACGACCGCCGCCCCCATCGCCTCGAGCTGCTCGACGAGCGCGTCACCGCTCTTGTCCTCGCGTTCGCCGCGCGAGCCCTTGTCCGACACCGTGAGCACGGCGGCGCGCATCAACGAGTGCTTCTCGAGCGTGATCGCGTCCCCCGCACGCACCTCGCCGCCCTCGCTCACGCGCGCGAAGATGCCCTCGCGCGGCATCACGCAGTCGCCCGCCTGGTGGTAGATGGCGCAACGATCGTGGCAGACCTTGCCGATCTGCGTCACCTCCACGAGCGCGGCGCCGATGCGCATCCGCGTCCCGACCGGCAGTTGATAGACGAGGATGCCCTCGGTGGTGACGTTCTCACCGAACGCCCCGCACCCGACGTCCAGCCCCCGGGCGCGCATCTTCTCGACGCTCTCGACGGCCAGCAGGCTGATCTGGCGGTGCCAGGGTCCCGCGTGCGCGTCGCCCTCCACACCGTGCCCGCTCACCAGCGTGATCGCCTCCTGCGGCGTCTTGGCCACGCCCTTGGCGTCGGCGAGGTTCACACTGACGACGCGCCCGTCCGGCTGGCCGTGGCTCACGCCGTCGCCCCCGGTCGGCCCGCCGCGG
>CAZTMO010000009.1:0-2607 GCA_964615105.1 uncultured Thermoleophilia bacterium | reverse complement strand
CAGAGCGGGATCAGCTCGTGGGTGCGCTTCGCCGCCATGATGCCGGCGAGGCGGGCGGCGGCGATGACGTCGCCCTTGGGCACGGCCTCGTCCTGGATCATGGCGAGCGTCTCGGGCGCCATGCGGACATACGCCTCGGCGCGCGCCCGGCGCTCGGTCTCGTCCTTACCGCCGACGTCGACCATGCGCGCCCGTCCGCGTTCGTCGATGTGGGTCAGGTCGCTCACTTCACCCTCCGGCACACGATGCGCCGGGCGCGGCGACACTCGTTCCCCGCCGGGACGGTCACCGTCACCCTCCGATCTGCGACATCGCGCGCTGGTTGACGAGGTGCTCGCGGCAGCGGTCGTAGGTCTTGCCCGACAGCGCCTCCTCGAGTGCCTTGCGCAGCCTCGCCGGGTCGGCGATCAGCGGCCGTACCGCCGTCTCTTCGCCCGAGAACAGGCAGGTGCGCAGTCGTCCGTCGGCGGTCAGCCGCAGCCGATTGCAGCTCTCACAGAAGTGCTCCGAGACACCGGCGATGAAACCGATGGTGCCCGGCGCGCCGGGCGTGGCCCAGTAGCGCGCCGGTCCGTGCCCGTAGGGCCCTTCGACCGGCGCGAGGGCGTGCCCGGCGCGCAGAAGCTCGAGCACGTGCGGCGCCGGCACCATACGCCCCTCGACCACCAGCCGGCGGTCGAGGGGCATGAACTCGATGAAGCGCACGTGCACCGGCCGCTCGCGGGTCAGCGCGACGAAGGCGTCGAGCTCGTCCTCCACGCCCTCGAGAAGAAGGACGTTGAGCTTGACGGGGTCGAACCCGGCGGCGAGCGCCGCGTCGAGTCCGGCGAGGGCGTCGTCGAGGTGCGCGCCCCGCGTCAAGGCCGTATAACGCGCCGTGTCGAGGCTGTCGATGCTGATGTTGACGCGACGTAACCCGTTGCGACGCAGTTCGCCCGCGAAGCGCGGCAGCAGAAGCCCATTGGTCGTCAACGAGATGTCGGCGATGCCGCTCGTCCGCGCCAGCATGCCGACGAAGTCGGCGCAACCATGGCGCACGAGCGGCTCCCCGCCCGTCACGCGCACCTTGCTGATGCCGCAGCCCACCGCCACGCGCGTGAAGGCGACGAGCTCCTCGAACGAGAGGATGTCGTCGTGCGCCAGCGACGGCACGCCCTCAGGAGGCATACAGTAAGTGCACCGCAGATTGCAGCGGTCGGTGATCGAGAGGCGCAGGTAGTCGACGCGTCCTGCACGAGTGGGCGTGGCGCTCATGCCTGAAGTGTAGTCCACGCCGGCGCGCGCGACGAACCCCGGCCTGTCGGAAGCGACCCGCGCCGACCGGTTCCTCAGGGCGGCGCCGGCCGCAGGTCGCTCTACTTGTCGATCAGGACCTCGGTCGCCTTGACGACCGCCGTGACCTCGTCGCCGGCCTTGATCGAGAGGTTCTCCGCCGCGTGACGCGTGATCGCCGAGACGATCTCCTGCCCGCCGACGTCCACCACGACCTCGGCCATGACCGAGCCCAGGACCACGCTCTTCACTGTGCCGCGAAGCTGGTTGCGCGCACTCAACGTCATCTCCGCCTCCTTCGCTGCGCGGCCGCCGGACGGCGGCCGCTCCGCGTCACACGTACCCCTCCCCGGGACCGCTAAACGGGCTCGTTCGCGACCGACCGGAGATGAGGGTATCCTAAGCTGCGACTTAGGGTATTCCTGCGAGAAGCAGCCTCCGTTTCCTGGGGACGTGGTCAAGTGAGAATCCATCCCGGCCGAAGGTGCGTGCTCAGCGCCCTCGTCCTCATCTTCGCCTCGTGCACCTGGTCGTCGCTGGCCGGCCCGGTGGCGGCCGCCGAGACCAACACGTACACCGAGGGGATCGCCGGCCAAGGCTTCACGATCGGCCACCTCGACACCGGCTGGTCCTGGGACCAGGGCGCCGCCGACCAGTCCCTGACCCTGACGCTGGACGGGCTCGAGCCCCTGTCCGCTCCCGCGGTGACCTCGGGCCCCATCGCCGGGCTGTTCTCGTTGGGCGGGCAACCTGTCAACAAGGTCAGTTACGTCAGATTCGTCCTGCACGTCGACATCGACATCGATACCGCCTTTGAACCGCTTCCGGTCGTCGGCTACACGTCGCGGTCCGACGGCACCTACTTCCAGAGCGCGAACGTCACCCGCAGAGCGCCGGGACTGATCGAGTTCGAGCCGCGGCTGACCAACTACGGCCAACTGCCCGGAGGGTCCCAGTTCATCTATCGACTGTCGTTTCAGGTGCCGTGGGGAGGGGCCAGCGGGACGATCACCGTCCGCGACTTCACCCTGGAGTACGGCAAGTACGTCGCGCCGCCGAAAGACGACGGTGACGGAGGCGGCGGCAAGGACGGTGGCGGCGGCAAGGACAAGCCTTCGGGCGTCGCCTACATGGGCGGGTCGGGTGACGGCTCGGGAAGCGGCTCGGGAAGTGGCTCGGGGGGCGGCTCGGGGGGCGGTTCCGGCGGGTCGGGGACGGGCGCCGGACAAGGTGGCGGCAACAGCGCCGGGACCCGCGTCGGCGAGGGCAGGGGGGCCGTCGACACCGACGCCCCCGTCGCGACGTCGTCGAGCCCGACTGCCGGCGACGCCGTCA
>CAZTMO010000008.1:0-18528 GCA_964615105.1 uncultured Thermoleophilia bacterium | reverse complement strand
TGGCGCGCGTCCCGGACCTTGTTCCGTATGCGAAGCGCCACGGGCTCAAGATCGTGACCGTGGCCGACCTGATCAAGTACCGTCGTCGCAACGAGAAGCTCGTCCGTCGCGCGGCGACGGTGGCGATGCCCACCAGGTACGGCGACTTCAGGGCGATCGGCTACGAGTCGGTCATCGACGGCGCGCACCACGTGGCGCTGGTCAAGGGCGACGTCGCCGGCAAGAGCGACGTGCTCGTGCGCGTGCACTCCGAGTGTCTCACCGGTGACGTCTTCGGCTCGCTCAGGTGCGACTGCGGCGAGCAGTTCGCCGAGGCGCTGTGCCGGATCGAGGCCGAGGGGCTCGGCGTCCTCCTGTACATGCGGCAGGAGGGTCGCGGCATCGGCCTCATCAACAAGCTCAAGGCGTATGCCCTGCAGGAACAGGGCCGCGACACGGTCGAGGCCAACCTCGAGCTCGGTTTCGCCCCCGACCTGCGCGACTACGGCATCGGCGCCCAGATCCTCGCCGACCTGGGGCTGAGCTCGATGCGCCTCATGACCAACAACCCGAAGAAGATCGTGGCCCTCGAGGGCTATGGACTGCGCGTCAGCGGAAGGGTGCACCTCGAGGTGCCGCCGCGGGACGCCAACGTCTGCTATCTGCGCACGAAGCGCGAAAAGCTCGGGCACCTGCTCGAGCACGAGGACCTGTTCGAGCAAGAAGAGGGCCTGGAGGGATAGGCCGCACGCGGCGCTCACGGCCGCCTTGCGCGGCCGCCGCGCCCGGTGACGCTGGCGAAAGGAGCCGGTGATGACGACGTTCGAAGGCAAGCTCGGCGGCAAGGGCCTGAAGTTCGCCCTGGTGGTCGGCCGCTTCAACGAGATGATCTCGACGCGCCTGTACGAGGGCGCCCTGGACTGCCTGCGACGGCACGACGTCGCCGACGGCGACGTCGACGCCGCCTGGGTCCCGGGCGCCTTCGAGATGCCGCTGGTGGCGAAGCGGCTCGCCGAGAGCGGCGCTTACGACGCCGTCGTCTGTCTCGGCGCGGTGATCCGCGGCGACACGCCGCACTTCGACTACGTCGCCGCCGAGGCGGCGAAGGGCATCGCCAAGGTCACGCTCGACACCGGCGTGCCGGTCGTCTTCGGCGTGCTCACCACCGACACGATCGAGCAGGCCGTCGAGCGCGCCGGCACGAAGGCCGGCAACAAGGGTTGGAGCGCCGCCGCGACCGCGCTCGAGATGGCCAACCTGCGACGCGAGTTGCCCTGACGAGATGCTCATGCGGCGTCGCGGAGCCTCGCGTGCCGGCGCATCGACAGGGCCGTGGCTGCAGAAGTCGGTCAGGACCCGGAGCGACCTGGGTATCGCAAGCGAGGCCTCCAGCGTCGTCGCCGCCTCGGCGATACACGCGTCTACGGCGTCGAGCGCTCACAGAAGGCGTACGACGACTGGCTGCTCCTGCTCAAGCAGACGGCGGCGGCGGGCAAGCTGCTCCAGGGCGCACGCGAGCAGACCCGGTCGCCGCTGCGTCTCGACGTGCGTGTCAGAGCGCTTTCTGCACGCGCCCGGACTTGAGGCAGCGCGTGCACACGTACGCGTTGCGCGGGGACCCGTCCACCATGATACGGACGCGCTGGAGGTTGGGTTCGAAACGGCGCTTCGTGGCGCGATTGGAGTGGCTGCGGTTGTTGCCCACGACAGGGGCCTTGCCGCAACTCACGCAGACTCTCGACATGGGCGTGCCTCAGCTTGATTCGGTGACGGGGCGACATTATGCTCCAGCCGGCCGGGCAACGCAAACGGCCTTCCTGTCAATCTGTCCGCACGCGACGCCCTTGCGAGGCCGATGGTCGTGTTCACGAAAGAGATGTCGATCCTCGCGGCGCTCGAGGCCCACCCGGGAGCGCGCGACGTCTTCGAGGCCCACGGAATGTCGTGCTGTCTCTGCATCGGCGCCGCCTCCGGCTCCATCGAATCCGGCGCCATCATGCACCAGGTCGACCCGGACGCGATCGTCGGTGAACTCAACGCGCTTGCCGCGTCAGAGTCCAAGTCGAACGACGGGCGAAGGGGAGGACCATGGCCGCCGGCGAGTTGAGACTCCCTCTTGGCGAGGGCGTGAGCGGCGAGCTGGTCGTCGCGCCTCTGGTCGTGGCCAAGCTGGCCGGGGCCGAGGCGCGCGCCACGTACGGTGTCGTCGCCATGCAGGTCTCCCCGATGAAACGTCTCGCGCGCCTGGGCAAGGGTTCAGTCACCGACGGCGTCGCCGTCGAGGTCGCCGACGACGGGCTGCGCATCGGCCTGAACGTCGTCATGGAGCGCGGGGTCAATCTGGCCCAGGTGACTCTCAACCTCCAGGAGCAGGTGCGCTACCGGGTGGAGAAGGTCGCCGGTATCCCCGTCGCCGACATCACCGTGCGGGTCGAGGACCTGCAGGATTGAACGTCCGCGCCACAGCGATCGCGGTCATCGACGCCGCTCTCGCCGCCGTCGAGGCCGAGAGGGGCGTGATCAACGACCTCAACGTCTACCCCGTCCCGGACGGAGACACTGGCACCAACCTCGCCCTCACCGTGCGCGCGATCGTCGACGAGCTGCGCCTCGGCGACGCGGACGACATCCCAGCCGTCGCCGCCTCGGTCACGAAGGGCTCGCTCATGGGCGCCCGTGGCAACTCGGGCGTGATCCTGTCGCAGATCGTGCGCGGCGTGTGCGAGGTATGGGGCGCGTCCGCCACGCTCGGCGCCCCGGAGTTCAAGGCGGCGATCGCCGAAGGCGCGAGCGCCGCCTACCGGGCCGTCAAGGAACCTGTCGAGGGCACCATGCTGACGGTCATCCGTGAGATGGCCGCCGCCGCGCAGGGCGTCCCCGACAGCTTCGCCCTCGACAAGATGCTCGTCGTCGTCGAAGAGGCCGGCCGGGTGGCCGTCGAGAAGACCACCGGTCAGCTCGCCGCCCTGGAGAAGGCCGGCGTCGTCGACGCCGGCGGGTACGGGCTGCTCGTCCTGTTCCGTGGCTTGGGCGCCGGCCTCGCCCGCCTGGCCGAAGGGGGCGTGGCGGCGCGGCACGGCGCGCCCGTCACGCTGCGCGCCGGGGCCGCGCCGGTGGTGACGGTGAGCGAGCCGTCGGAGCTCTCGACGTACCGTTACTGCACGAGCCTGCTGATCAAGGGGGAGAGGGTCGACCGCGACGCGTTCGAGGCCTTCCTGGGGCCGATCGGCGACAGCGCGTTGGTGGTCGGCGACGAACGGCTGGTGAAGGTCCACGTCCACACCGACGACCCCGGCGTCGTCCTGAGCGAGGCGCTGAGGTACGGGTCGATCGACGAGATCGAGATCAACGACATGCACGCGCAGACGAAGGCGCGCGACGAGCGCCTTCGCGTGCTCGCCGCGCCCCCGGGGGCGGTGGTCGTGGCTGTCGTCGCCGGCGAGGGCAACAAACGCCTCTTCCGTGAGCTCGGCTGTCATGCGATCGTGGACGGGGGGCAGTCGATGAACCCGAGCGCCGCCCAGTTGCTCGAGGCCGTCGACGCTCTGGGGGCCGACGAGGTCGTCCTGCTTCCCAATAACGGCAACGTGGTCCTCACAGCCGAGCAGGCGGCCGGCATGAGCAGTCGCCGGATCGCCGTCGTCCCGGCGACCTCGATCCCCGCCGGGCTTGCGGCGATGGTCGCGTTCGACGTCGAGCAGGATGCGGTGGGCAACGCCCGCGCCATGGAGGAGGCGCTTGAAGGACTGCAGAGCGCGGAGATCACGCACGCCGTGCGCGACTCCGAGGTCGACGGGGTGCCGGTGCGCAAGGGGCAGGCGATCGGCATCGTCGACGGGCGTCTGGTCGCGGCCGCCGACGATCTCGAGACCGTGTACGCCCGCGTCCTCACGGCCTTCGCCGAGAGTGGTGCCGAGATCGCGACCGTGCTCACCGCCCTGAACGGGTCGAACGTGACCACGGAACGGCTCGCCGAAGTGGCCGCCGAGGCGGTGCCGGACCTCGAGCTCCACGTCCACGAGGGCGGCCAGCCCCTGTATCCGATCCTCGCCAGCGCTGAGTGAACGAGGGAGGTCCGATGCCTCGGCTGACGCTCGACAACACCGCCATCGTCCTGGATTCGACCTCCGATGCCCCTGAAGGGTTCTTCGCACGGCCCGGGATGTACCTCGTGCCGCTCACGGTCCACTTCGGGGACGAATCGTATCGCGACGGGATCGACCTCGGTCACCAGCAGTTCTTCGCCAAGCTCGAGGCCTCGGCGGTGCTGCCGACGACCTCGCAGCCGACGGTCGCCGATTTCACTGCCGTCTACGAGCGGGCCCGGGCGTCCTACGAGCACGTGTTCTCGCTGCATATCTCGCGCAAGATGAGCGGGACGTGCGGCGCGGCGATGAGGGCCGCGGAGGCGTTCGACGGGGTCTACGTCTACGACACGGAGACGGTGGCCGGGACGATGTCCCTGCTCGCCGAGCGGCTCCGCGCCCGGCTCGAGCCGGGTTGCTCGCTCGACGAAGCGCGGGCCTACGTCGTCTCGTTCATCGAAGGTTCCCACCTCCTGATCCACGCGGCGACGCTCGAGTACCTGCGCCGAGGGGGGCGCATCGGCCGCGCCGCCTCGCTGGTCGGCGACGTGTTCGACATCAAGCCACTCCTGCACACTGTCGACGGCGAGCTCGTCGCGTACGCGAAGGTCCGCGGGCAGAAGAAGGCCCTGGCCGCCATGGAGCGGTTCATCGACGAGCACTCGCGGCCGGACGACAAGGTCTACTTCGCCCTGATCGACGCGCTCAACGACACCGAGCCGGCACAGATGCGCGAGCTCATCGAGCGCCTGCGGCCGAACGCGGAGTGCGTGCTCGCGACGCACGTCGGGGCGGTCGTCGGGACGCACATCGGGCCCGGGTCCGCGGCCTTCGCCATGATCGTGGAGTGACCGCGACCGGACTGCCTCCGCGTTTCGCCGGCGGGCCTTTCGAGGAGCCGCCGCCGGTCACCCGCCTCTCCGTCGACACGTGCGCGCTCCAACGGCCGCTGGGCAGTCTGCCCGGGATCGGGAAGGTCACCGTACGACGTCTCGCGAGCTTCGGGCTCGTGACGGTCGGCGACCTCATCGACCACTTCCCGCGACGCTACGAGGACTTCCGCGACCGCAAGGACGTCCGCGACCTCAAGCTCGGTGAAGAGGCCACGGTGCGCGGCCTCGTCGAGAGCGTCACGGCCGACCGCACGGCGCGCAGGCGCGTGACCGTCGTGCGCGCCGTGATCCGCGACGGTACCGGCTCGATCGAGGCCACATGGTTCAATCAGGGCTACCTGACGCGGGTGCTCGAGCCCGGCATTCGCCTCAGTGTGCGGGGGACGTTTCGCCCCCAGGGCCGGCGGCCCACCTTCCTCGTGCGCAGCCACGAGATCCTCGGCGAGGAGGACGGCGAGACGGTCCACACCGAGGGCCTCGTCCCCGTCTACCCGGCCAGCGAACAGGTCTCGGCGCGCCTCCTGCGCAGCGTCATGCAGAGCGTGCGCGCCGACATGCGCCGTCTCGGCGACCCGCTGCCGGCGTGGGTCCGTGTCGCCGAAGGCCTGCCCGGGCGCGCCGACGCGACGCTCGCCGTGCATCAGCCGCGCACGCCCGCCGACGCTCGCCGGGCGCGCGCCCGCCTCGTCCTCGAGGAGCTCGTGCTGATGCAGGTCGGTCTGCTCCTGCACAAGCGCCGTCAGCAGGAGCGGGTACGCGCGGCCGCGTTCGGACCTCCCGGCCCGCTGAGCCGCGCCTTCGTCGCCGGCCTCCCGTTCACGCTCACCGAGCACCAGCGCATGGCCCTCGACGAGATCGAGCCGGACCTGCGCCTTGACAAGCCGATGCGTCGCCTGCTCCAGGGCGATGTCGGCTCGGGCAAGACGGTCGTCGCGCTGCACTGCCTGCTGCGCGCCGTCGAGTCAGGCCGGCAGGGCGCCTTGATGGCTCCCACCGAGACGCTGGCCGCGCAGCACGCCGACACGGCGGCGCGTCTGGTCGGCGACCTGGCGTCGGTCGAGCTTCTGACCGCCGCGCTCTCCGCCCGCGAGCGCCGCGAGGCGCTGGCACGCATCGCCGGCGGCGAGGCGGCGGTGGTGATAGGCACGCACGCCGTCCTGCAGGAGGACGTCATCTTCAACGATCTCGGCCTTCTTGTCGTCGACGAGCAGCACCGCTTCGGCGTGCAGCAGCGCGACGAGCTTGTGCGGCGCGCTGAGCGTTCCGGGCGCGCGCCGCATGCGCTGCACATGACGGCCACTCCGATACCGCGCACGCTCGCCTTGACGGTCTACGGCGACCTCGACGTGACCACGGTGGCCGGCTTCCCGGCGGGTCGTCTGCCCGTTGTCACACGGGTCGTCGACGAGGCGGGCCGCGCCGAGGGGTACGAGTTCGTGCGCAAGCAGTTGCGCAAGGGACGCCAGGTCTTCGTGGTCTGCCCGGCGATCGACGAGTCCGACTCGATCTCGGCGGCGACGGCGGTCGCCGAGAGCGAACGCCTGCGCGCCGGCGAGTTCCGCGACTTCACGGTGGCCGTCGTTCACGGTCAGCTCAAGGCTGCCGAACGCGACGCCGTCATGACCGCCTTCAAGTCGGGACAGGTGGACGTCCTCGTCGCGACGAGCCTCGTCGAGGTGGGGATCGACGTCCCCAACGCCACGGTGATGCTGGTCGAGGGCGCCGACCGCTTCGGTCTCGCCCAGCTGCATCAGCTGCGTGGACGTGTCGGTCGCGGGACGGCGCGCTCGTACTGCCTGTTGTTCTCGAACGCCCAGACGGCGAACGCCCAGGCTCGACTTGAAGCCCTGCTCGAGACCAACGACGGCTTCGAGCTCGCCGATCGCGACCTCGAGATCCGCGGCGAAGGCCAGGTCATGGGTGCCCGGCAGGCAGGCGTCCCCGACCTCAAGCTCGCCCGTCTTGCCCGCGACCGCGACGCGCTCCTGCGCGCGCGCTCCCTGGCGGCGGCGATCCTTGACCGGGACGGCGAGCTTGCCGACGCCGTCAACGGCCCCCTCAAGGCGGCGGTCGAGGAGGCCTTCGGCGACGAGCTCGCCTGGCTGTTGCGCGCCTGAGCTGCGCCGGCCCTCCCGTATACTGCCGTCATGAGAGTCCGCGAACTCATCGTCGCGCACACCAACACCGACTTCGACGCCTTCGCTGCCATGGTGGCGGCGCGCAAGCTGTATCCGGAGGCGGCGATCAGCCTCGGGGGCGCCGTGAACCGCAATGTGCGTGAGTTCCAGGCGCTCTATGCCGACCTCGTGCCGGTCGTCGACCCGGCGGACGTCGACCTTGACGCGGTGCGCCGTCTGATCCTGGTCGACACCGTCCATGCGAACCGTGTCGGCGAACTGGCCCCGCTCTGCGGGCGTGAGGACGTGCAGGTGATCGCCTTCGACCACCACGACCTCGACGGGCCGCCGCCGGAGTTCATCGCCCCCGAGAACCTCGTGAACGGGGCGACCGGCTCCCTGGTCACGCTGATGCTGCGCATCATCGCCGAACGGGGTATCCCGGTGACCCCCTTCGAGGCCACGGTGTTCGCCATGGGTATCCATGAGGACACCGGCTCGCTGACCTTCTCGACGACCACGCCGGCCGACGCCGAGGCGCTGGCGTTCTGCATGCGCCGAGGGGCCGACGCGGCGCTGCTCGAGAAGTGGCTCACGAATGCGCTCACCGAGCCGCAACGACGCACGTTGGCGGCGGCTCTCGAGCGCTGTGAGGATCTTTGCCTCCCCGGCGCCTCGGTGCTCGTCGCCGCGTTGCGCGAGGACCTCTACGTGGAGGGCGTGAGCGTCGTCGCGCACCGGATCATGGACCTTACGGGATGCGATGCCTTCTTCCTTCTCGTGGCGATGGAGAACCGCGTGTTCGTCACCGCGCGCAGCCGCGGCGGCCGGCTGGACGTCGCCGCCGCGCTCGGTGCGATCGGCGGCGGCGGGCACGCCGCCGCCGCCTCGGCTGTGGTGAAGGACCGGTCGCTCGACGACGTCAAGGCCACGCTGCTGCCTGCGGTGACCGCCGCCGTCACCCCCGTCGCGACCGTCGCCGGTGTCATGATCGAGGGTCTGCATGCCGTCGCCGTCGACGACACCGTCGACGCGGCAGCGATCGCCTGCCGGAGACTCGAGATCGACGGACTCGTGGCTCTCGACGGCGAGCGTCTCGTCGGCACCGTGGCGTTGGCCGACCTCGACCGGGCTGCCGGGCACGGCCTCGGCCACGCACCGGTCAAGGCGGTGATGATGTCACGCGTCGCGACTGTCACCGCCGACGAGCCAGTCGATCATGCGTCGCGGGTCATCGCCGAGGGACCGCTCGGCTGGGTGCCGGTGCTTCACGCGGGCGTGAACGTCGCCCGCCGGCCCCCCGGACGCGGCGATGTCGCCGGGATGGTGACGCGACAGGGCGCGGCGGGCGGGCGCCGTGATCTCCCGAGCCCGCCGCCGGAGGCGGCCGGGAGCGTGGTGGGCCGCCTCGCCGCGCTCGGCATCGACGCTCTTCTCGAGCAGGTCCAGGCGGTCGGCGCCGAGGCGCGCGGCGTCTATCTCGTCGGCGGCGCTGTGCGCGACCTGCTGCTCGGCGAGCGCCATGTCGACCTCGACATCGCCGTCGAAGGCGACGGCATCGCCGTCGCGCAGGCGCTCGCCAGGCGCCTCAGGGGGCACGTGCGCTCGCACCAGAAATTCGGCACCGCGGTCGTTCTCGTACCGGGGGACGACGGGGAGGAGGTGCGTATCGACGTCGCGTCGACGCGCTCCGAGTCGTACGACTACCCCGCGGCGCTGCCCAAGGTGGAGCACGCGACGATCCGCAGCGACCTCGCCCGGCGCGACTTCACCATCAACGCCATGGCGGTGTCGTTGAAGCCCGAGACGTACGGGATCCTGCTCGACTTCTTCGGCGGGCTCGGCGATCTCGAGGCACGCCGCATTGTCGTGCTGCATAACCTGAGCTTCATCGAGGACCCGACACGCATCCTGCGCGCGATCCGTTACGAGAACCGCTACGGCCTGCGCATGGACGGGCACACTTACAACCTCGCCCGCGCCTGCAGCGCGATGGACCTCGTCGGCGACCTCTCGTCGGCGCGTCTGCGCGACGAGGTCGTCCTCCTGCTCGACGAGGAGAAGGTGGACTTCTCGCTGCGTCGCCTCGACGAGCTCGGCCTGGCCGCATCGATCCACGGCCGCCTGCGCGTCGGCGCCGCCGAGCGCGCGTTGATCAAGCGCGCCGACGCCTTGCGCCGGCGGCACCGGCTGGCCGCCGAGGTCCCTGCCTGGCGATTGCGCCTGACCGTCCTTCTTCACGACCTCGAGCCCGAAGAGATCGCCACGTGGGCGGGACGTATGCGCATCCGGCGGCGCGACGCGGCCGTCCTCGAATGCAGCGGCGTCGTGGCCGACCGTCTCGCCGAGCGCATCGCCCGCGGGCCCACCGAGGCGGAGGTCTTCGAGCTCGCCGAGGGCCAGCCGTACGAGGCGTTGCTGGTGGCCATGGCTCGGGACGACAGCGGCATCGCCGCCGGCCGGCTCGGGCGCTTTCTCGACGTCAGCCGTCATGTCCGCCTCGAGATCGGCGGCGAAGACCTCATCGCCATGGGGATAGCGCCTTCGCCTCATCTCGGCGAGGTACTGCGCAACGTCCTCTACCTCAAGCTGAACGGGATCGTGTCCGGTCGCGATGAAGAACTGGCGGCGGCGCGCCTGCAACGGAGCAGTCGGTGAGCGGCGATCTGCTCCTCGAGTTCGTCACTGTCCTGCCGTTGCTTCTCGTGAGCCTCGTGGCCCACGAGCTGGCTCACGGCTGGGTGGCGCTGCGCCTCGGCGACGACACAGCGCACGCCCAAGGACGGCTGTCGTTCAACCCGCTGCGCCAACTGGACCTGTGGGGGACCGTCGTCCTCGTGGTGACCTTCGTCGGCTCCGGCGGGAGCTTCCTCTTCGGCTGGGCCCGCCCGGTGCCGATCTCGCCCTGGCGCTTCAAAGATCCCCAGCGAGGGATGGCGCTCGTCGGCGCGGCCGGTCCGGCGGCGAACGTGGTGCTTGCGTCGGCCTCGGCTGCCGGCGTCTGGATCACCTACCGGTCCGTCCCGTTCCTCGCTCAGGTGTTCGCTCTCGCCTTCGCCTTGAACGTCATCCTCGCGCTGCTCAACCTTCTGCCGATCCCGCCGCTCGACGGCTCCAGGGTGCTGGGCGGCCTGTTGCCGCGCGCCGCCTGGCAGACGTGGATGAAGCTCGACCGCTTCGGCAACCTCGTCTTCCTCGCCTTCATCGTCCTTCTCGTCGGGTTTCCCGGGGCGTTCCAGGCGACCCTTGGGGCGGCGTTGGACTGGGCGTGGCGGTTGCTGCCGTGAGCGTGGACGACGTGGCCGCGGTTGACTCGCGCGGTGATGCGGGTAGCGTGACGCAGAGAGCGGAAGGTCGACCGGGACGGGAGGTCCGGGTGAAGAAGTACGAAGGCAGTGCCGAGCATGTGAGGGAACGGTTCGCGGAGGTGCGCGACCGCGTCGTCGCGGCGGCCCGCACAGCGGGAGGGACGGACGGCGAGGTCGAGATCCTCGTCGCCACGAAATACGTCGACGCCGACGGTCTCGACGTCCTGAAGGAGGCGGGGGTGCACCTGATCGGCGAGAACCGCGCCCAGGACCTCGTCGAGAAGCAGGCCCGCTACGGCGACGCGTTCACCTACGACTTCATCGGCCACCTGCAGAGCCGCAAGACCAAGGTCGTCCTGCCGCTGGTGCGGCTGATCCACTCGGTGAGCAGTCTGAGCGTCGTCGCCGAGATCGAACGCCGCGCCGCGGAGCCCCGCGAGGTCCTCCTCGAGGTCAACATCGGCGGCGAGGAGACGAAGTCGGGCGTGGCGCTTGAGGAGGTCGACCGGTTCCTCGAGGCGGCGAGCGCGTCACCCAAGGTGCGCTTCGGCGGCCTCATGTGCATGCCGCCGCTGTTCGAGGACGCCGAGAGGGCGCGGCCGTACTTCGCGCGCACGCGCGAACTGGCGGCGCGTCTTTCCGAGGAGTGGGCCGGCAAGTATACTTTCCGGCGATTGTCAATGGGAACGAGCGCTGACTACGAGGTCGCCGTCCAGGAGGGCGCCACCATCGTGCGCGTGGGAAGCGTCCTGTTCTGACGGGCTGCTTGGAGGGACCATGGGGCTCGGCGACACGTGGCACAAGGTAGCGGTCTACTTCGGCATCGCCGATGACGAGGAGGGGATCTACGAGGAGGACGAGACCCTCGCTCCGCACGAGGAGCTCGAGCGCTCGTACCGGGACCGGCCCAACGTCCGCAAACTGAGCGGGTCGCGGGCGCGGACCGACTACGACGAGATCTTCGCCGACGAGCCGGTCCGTCGCGCGTCGTCGCGCGTCGTGCGGCCGCTCGAGGCCGCGCGTCCCGCGAAGGTCGAGGTCCACCTGGTCGTCCCCAAGAACTTCAACGACGCCCAGCAGATCGCTGACAAGTTCAAGGTCGACGTGCCGGTGATCCTCAATCTGCAGGGCTCCGACACCGAGCTCGCCAAACGCCTGATCGACTTCTGCAGCGGGCTCACCTACGCGCTCGACGGCGGGATGCAGCGAGTGGCCGACAAGATCTTCCTGCTCACGCCGCGCAACGTCGAGGTCTCGGCCGAAGAGAAGGCCCGTCTCATCGAGAAGGGCTTCTTCAACCAGTTCTAGGGCGCGGGACACCGGTCGGCGATACGCCCTCGCTCGGCTTCCGCAAGGGGGTCGTAGGCACGGTCATGAGCAAGCGTTCGGGCGTCCGCGACGACGCCTCGGGAGGGGGTCCGAGATGAAGCTGACGCCACTCGACATCCGCCACAAGGAGTTCAAGCGCGGCATGCGCGGCTACGCCGACGTCGAGGTCGACGAGTTCCTCGACGAGGTCGCCGACGAGTACGAGCGCCTGTTCAAGGAGAACATCGACCTGAACGAGCGTGTCGAGGCGCTTGAAGACAAGGTCTCCCAGTACAAGCGCATCGAGGAGACGCTCCAGAAGACGCTTGTCTCGGCGCAGCAGTCGGCCGAGGAGCTCAAGGCGAACGCTTCGAAGGAATCCCAACTCATCCTGCGCGATGCCGAGCTCAAGGCGCGGCAGATGGTCAGCGACCTGTACAGCGATCGCCAGAACCTCGAGAAGCAGATCCAGGGCCTGCGCGGCGTCGAGCAGGACCTGCGCATGCGGCTGCGCACGATGCTGCAGACCTTCCTCAAGCAGCTTGAGGACACGCCCACCGTCGCCGCCGGAGCGCCGGCCGACGACTTCGCCCATCGCGCGCGGGCCATCAAGGAGGCGATCGCGCGCGAGGACACGGTCGTCGCGGCCCCGTCGGCGATGCCGGTGTCGTCGCTCGTGGCGGCCTCGGCCACCGGGACCGAGCCCGTCGGACCGGCGGCTCCGACGGCGGGCGAGACCGAGACGGTGACGGCGGCAGAGCCTGCGCCGACGGGCGGACCGGGGTCCGTGCCGATGCCTGATGACGACGTCACGCGCGTCTTCGCGAGCGGGTCTGACCCGGGCGGCGCGGGGTATGGGCCCGAGACGCCCGGGGGCGACGGCGACGACATCGAGGCTCAGCGCGTCGTCGTCGGCGACGACGATCTTCTCGCCGATGTCGACACCGGGGTGAATGAAGACGAGTTCAAGTGGTGAGTCGCCGCTGTCGGCGACCGCCGACGGCGTCGCGATAGCGGTCTGGGCGACCCCCGGGGCCTCGCGCAGCGAGCTCACGGGGGTCGCCGACGGTCGCCTGAGGGTGCGACTCGCGGCTCCGGCTCGCGAAGGCAAGGCGAACGCCGAGCTCGCCCGGCTGCTCGGGCGGGCGCTCGGCGTCAGGGCGCGCGACGTGACGTTGGTCGCGGGGGCGCGGACGCGACGCAAGACGGTGAACGTGCGTGGCATCGGTGAGAGCGCCGCGCACGCCAAGTTGAAGCTGTAGAGGAGGTCCGTCCATGGCCAGACTCGCGTACTGCAGGAAGTGCAAGGCGACATACCCTTTGGCGGTGGTCCAGCACGACAGCGGCCGCTCCGGCAAGGCCAAAGTGCCGGCCTGCCCTCTGGGGCACACCGATATTGAGCAGCTCGACACGCTCTCGAAGCGGCCGAAGCCCAAGAAGTAGCGCCCGGGCGACCGGCGTCGCCTTCGCCGTCGCGGGCCTTGTCGTCCTCGCCGACCAGGCGTCGAAGTGGCTCGTCCGCCGCGAAGCCGCCGACCTGCCCGTCGACTTCGGCTGGGGGTTCGGTCTGCGCCTGGTGGCGAACACCGGCGTCTCGTTCGGCCGCCTCACCGGCAACGGCGACGCCGTCCTCATCGCCGTCGCCGTCCTCGTCGCCGTCCTTGCGGTCGGCCTCGCCGTGGCGCCGCCGCGGTATCGTCTCGCCCTGGGTATCCTTCTCGGCGGCGCCGCCGGCAACCTGATCGACCGTGTGCGCCATGGCGCCGTGCTGGACTTCGTCGACGTCCCCTGGTGGCCGACCTTCAACGTCGCCGATGTCGCGATCGTCGTCGGCGTGGCCCTTGTCGTCTGGGGGGTCCTTCGTGTCGAGCGCGCCTGAGCGTCGCGCCTTCACGGCGCGGGCGAGCGACTGCGGCACTCGCCTGGACGTCGTGCTCGCCGCGCATTCCGGTCTCTCACGTGCCGTCGCGGCGCGGCTGATCGCCTCCGGGGGCGCGCTCGTCGACGGTTGCCCGGTCCGGAAGGGCCACGTCGTGCGCGCCGGCGAGCACGTCTCGTGGACGGTGCCGGCCGTCGACCCACCCGTGCTGACCGCCGAGGACGTGCCGCTGCGCATCGTGTACGAGGACGACTGGCTCCTCGTCGTCGACAAGCCCGCCGGCGTGGTCGTCCATCCGGCGCCCGGCCATGAGCACGGCACCCTGGCGCACGGCCTCGTCGACCGTGGGGTGCGCGGCGGCCACGCTCGTCGCCCCGGCATCGTGCACCGTCTCGACAAGGAGACGTCGGGCCTGCTGATCGTCGCCCGCCGCGACGACGCCTACCGGCGCCTCGTCGACACCATGGCGCGGCGCAAGGTGCAGCGCGTCTACCTCGCCCTTGTCGTCGGCCGTCTGCCGCAGGACGAGGGCACGATCGACGCGCCGATCGGGCGGCACGTGCGCGATCGCAAGCGCATGTCGGTGCACACCGCGCGCCCACGCCCTGCAGTGACGCACTTCAGGGTGCTGGCGCGTGCGGCGGCGTACACCCTCGCGGAAGTGCGTCTGGAGACCGGACGCACCCACCAGATCCGCGTACATCTGGCCGCGCTCGGCTTTCCGGTCGCCGGTGACGCGACGTACGCGCGCCTGGGGCGGCCGGCGGGCCTGCGACGGCACTTCCTGCACGCCGCCCGCCTCGCCTTTCCGCACCCCCAGGACGGGCGCGACATGACCTTCCAGTCAGCGCTGCCGGAGGAGCTCGCCCGATTCCTCGTCGGGATCGGCATCGCACTTCCGGACGACGACGCGCCGTCGTCCGCCGCGTCGGGCTCGACGCCGCCGCCGGGCACGGGATAAGCTCGCGGGCATCCGACCTTACCCGAGGAGGGGTGACGACATGACCGAGGCCCTCTCGACCCCGCCCGCCCCATACAACGAGCCCGTCCTCGGCTACGCGCCGGACTCTCCGGAGCGCGCCGCGCTCAAGACGCGGCTCGCGGCGATGGCGGGCGAACGCATCGACGTACCCTGCATCATCGGTGGCCGGGACGTGCGCACGGGGCGCACGGCGCCGGCGGTGATGCCGCACGACCACGGCCACGCGCTCGCCGACGTCCATCTGGCCGGCGCTCCCGAGGTCGAGGCGGCGATTGCGGCGGCCGGCGAGGCCTGGCACGACTGGAGCCGCATGCCGTGGGAAGACCGCGTGGCCGTCTTTCTCCGTGCCGCCGAGCTTCTCGCCGGACCGTGGCGCCAGACGCTCAACGCGGCGACCATGCTCGGCCAGTCCAAGACCGCGCACCAGGCCGAGATCGACGCCGCCTGCGAGCTCATCGATTTCTGGCGCTTCAACCCGCACTATGCAGCGCAGATCTACGCCGATCAGCCGCTGTCCGGCGCGGGCGTCTGGAACCGCATGGACTACCGTCCACTCGAGGGTTTCGTCTTCGCCGTCACGCCGTTCAACTTCACGTCGATCGCCGGCAATCTGCCCACGGCGCCGGCGCTCATGGGCTGCACCGTCGTGTGGAAGCCGGCTTCGACCAGCATGCTGAGCGCCTACTACGTCATGCGTCTGTTGCAGGAGGCCGGACTGCCGCCAGGCGTGATCAACCTCGTCTATGGCCGTGGGGGAGAGGTCGGCGCGCCGGTGCTGCATGACCCCGGCTTGGGAGGCGTCCACTTCACCGGCTCCACGGCCGTCTTTCGCGACATCTGGCGCACGGTCGGTGGAGGCATCGAGCGCTATGCGGGCTACCCGCGGATCGTGGGCGAGACCGGCGGCAAGGACTTCATCGTCGCTCACCCGTCAGCTGACGTCGAAGCGCTGGTCGCCGCCGCGGTGCGCGGCGCCTTCGAGTATCAGGGGCAGAAGTGCTCGGCGGCGTCCCGGCTGTTCGTGCCGCGCTCACTCTGGCCGGAAGTGCGTGACCGCCTGGCGGCCGAGACCGAGAACATCACCGTCGGCGACGTCGCCGACTTCACGAAGTTCATGGGCGCGGTCATCGACGCGGCGAGCTACGCGACACAGAGGCAGGCGATCGCCGAGGCTGAGGCCGACGCGCACACAGAAGTACTGGCCGGCGGGCAGTGCGATGACACGGTGGGCTACTTCGTCCGCCCGACCGTCATCGTCACCTCGGACCCATCTTTCCGCACCCTGCGCGAGGAGCTGTTCGGGCCGGTGCTGACGACGTACGTCTATGACGACGCGGCGTGGGAGGACGCCCTGCGCCTGGTCGATACCTCCACGCCGTACGGCCTCACGGGCGCGGTCTTCGCCCGCGACCGCCGCGCGATCGTCCAGGCGGCGAGGGCGTTGCGCCACGCCGCCGGCAACTTCTACGTGAACGACAAGCCGACCGGGGCCGTCGTCGGCCAGCAGCCTTTCGGCGGCGCCCGCGCCTCGGGCACGAACGACAAGGCCGGGTCGAAGTGGAACCTCGCGCGCTGGGTGAGCCCACGGGCGACGAAGGAGACGTTCGACCCGCCGACGGACTACCGGTATCCGTTCCTCGCGCCGGACGAGTGATGCGAGCGTCGGCGGGCCTCGTCGGTGATGCGCAGGACGTTGTTGACCCTCCGGCCGGCGGTTGCTAGAGTGCCCCTCGGCCTCAAGCCGTGTCCAGCGAGAAGGAAGGGTCGTCGATGACGCTGCCGTACCGCAGAGCGGGTAGCGGCGGCGTCGTTTCGCGTGGCACGCCGCCCACAAGGGTGAGGCGGGGCTCTTGAGCGCCGGCGCGCCGCACGAGCATGCTCACGCCACGCAGTGGGCGGCGACGAGCACCCGTCGGGTGGTGACCGCGCGGCGCTTCGGCGCGTACGCTGCCGTAGAGCTGCTCGCCCCTGATGTGGCCGCCGTGGTGCGACCGGGGCAGTTCTTCATGGTCGCCGTGCCGGGGCCCGGCTTCCTTCTGCGGCGCCCGCTGTCGGTCTTCACCGCGCGGGGCGACCGCCTCGGTCTGCTGATCGAAGCGCAGGGGGCCGGCAGCGAGCGCCTCGCCGCCGTGGATGTGGGCGAGGAGCTCGACATCGCCGGCCCGCTGGGCACACCCTTCCCGACGTCGGGCGTGCGCAGCGCGCTTCTCGTGGGCGGGGGTATCGGCAGTGCGCCCCTGCAGTTCGTCGCCGATGAGCTGATCAGGGGCGGCGCTCAGGTGACCGCGGCGTTCGGTTTCCACGACGCGCGCCACGCGCGCGTCGCCGGAGCCTTCGACATCGCCCGTCTCTGGGTCACGACGGAGGACGGCAGTGTCGGGCGGCGAGGCATGGTCGTCGACCTGCTCGCCGCCCTCGACGTCCCGCCCTCGACCACGGTCTTCTGTTGCGGTTCCTTGCGCTTGATCGCCGCCGTACAGCGCTGGGCGCTCGACGCCGGCGTCACGGGCTACGCGTCGCTCGAGGCGCACATGGCCTGTGGCGTCGGCGCCTGCCACGGGTGCGTCGTCGAAACGACCCGGGGCGCCCTGCGCGTGTGCAGCGAAGGGCCCGTCTTCGCCCTGGACGAGGTCGTGACCACTTGAACGCCGCCGAGGTCGACCTGCGTGTGACCCTGGGCTCCCTCGCGCTCGAGCACCCGCTCGTCGACGCCTCCGGCACCTTCGACCTGCTTGAGACGGCGAAGCGGTGGCGCGGCGACTACTTCGCCGCCTTCCCGTACGCGGCCTACGTCCCCAAGACGGTGACGGAGGGCGCGCGCGCAGGGAATCGTCCGCCGCGGGTCACCGAGACCCCGTGCGGCATGATCAACGCGATCGGACTCGAGAACCCCGGCGTCGAGGGTTTCGTCGCCGAACTGCCGGCGCTCACGCGTCTCCGGCAGCCGGTGATCGTCAGCGTCGGCGGCAACGAGCCCGCGCAGTTCGGCGCGATCGTGCGCCGTATAGAGGAGGTCCTCGGTGGGGGGACCGAAGCGCCTGTCGTCGCCGGCTACGAGCTGAACGTCTCGTGCCCGAATGTGGTCGGAGGGCTCTCGATCGGCATCGACCCGGCGGCCACGGCGGCCGTCACCGGCGCGGTGCGCGCGCTGACGACGCGCCTGCTGCTCGTCAAGCTCACCCCGAACGTGACCGACGTGCGCCCCGTGGCGCGCGCCGCTGTCGAGGCCGGGGCCGACGGCCTCGCGCTGGTCAACACGTTCCGCGCCATGGTCCTCGACCGCGACACGCTGCGCCCCTTCCTGGGTAACCAGACGGGCGGGCTGTCGGGACCGGCGATCAAGCCGATCGCCTTGCGGATGGTCGCCGACGTTGCCGAGGCGCTCCCCGGCGTGCCGCTCGTGGGCATGGGCGGCGTGATGACCGGGCTGGACGCGCTCGAGTTCATCGCCTGCGGCGCCACGGCCGTGGCGGTCGGCGTCGCGAACTTCACCGACGTAGAGGCGCCGCGCCGCATCCTCGAGGAGCTGCGCGCGGAGTGCGCGGCGCGCGGCTTCGGCCGCCTCGCCGCCGCGCGTGGCGTCGCCCTGGCGCGCGGCTCCTGACGGGCCCGCCTTCCCGGGGTCCGCAAAAAGACCCGCAAGAAGGGGCCTTTGCCTGCGTCTTGCTTGTTGCCGCCGCCGCGGGGCTTCACATATACTGGCCCGCGATGTCCCCCTCGGCGAAGCAGTTCAACACGGCCCCGGAGCGGTCGCTCGACCAGCGCATGGAAGCGCTGTCCCGCGCCAACGAGGTGCGAAGCCGGCGCGCGGCGCTCAAGACGCAGCTCAAGACGGGCGCGATCGGCATCCGCGAGGTCCTCGCGGCGCCGCCCGACTACCTGCTCACGGCGAAGGTGGTCGACGTGCTCATGGCGGCGCCGAAGTGCGGGCGCGTCAAGTCGGCGAAGATCCTCGAGCAGTGCCGCATCAGCCCCAG